>JBGSTN010000265.1:0-2953 GCA_041736455.1 Burkholderiaceae bacterium
GCCGCGCGTGATGGGCGCGGGCGATGCGGCCGCTGCGCGCAAGCAGGTGTTCGTCCAGTCGATCATTGCCGCCTATCGATCGCTCGGCAATCGCTGGGCGGACCTGGACCCGCTCAAGCGCCGGGACCGGCCGACCATACCGGAACTCGATCCCGCCTTCTACGATTTCACCGAAGGCGACCACGCGAACGTCTACTCGGCAGTGAACGCGTTCTTCGGTTTCGAGAGTGCTTCGCTGCGCGAGATCCTCCAGGCATTGCGTGAAACCTACTGCGGCACGCTGGGCGCCGAGTTCATGCATATCACCGACCAGATGCAGAAGCGCTGGATGCAGGAGCGTCTGGAGTCAACGCGCGCGCGTCCCGATTTCTCGAACGAGAAGCGCCGCGTGATCCTTCAGCAGCTGACCGCGGCCGAAGGGCTGGAAAAATACCTGCATACACGCTACGTGGGGCAGAAGCGCTTTTCGCTCGAGGGCAGTGAAAGTTTCATTCCCGCGCTGCACGAAGTCGTTCAGCGCGCCGGCGAGAAGGGCGTTCAGGAGATCGTGATCGCGATGGCGCATCGCGGACGCCTGAACGTGCTGGTCAATACGCTCGGCAAGATGCCGAAGGATCTCTTCGCCGAATTCGAAGGTCATCACGCCGAAGACCTGCCCAATGGCGACGTCAAGTACCACAACGGATTCTCCAGCGACGTTTCCACGCCCGGCGGACCGGTTCACCTGTCGCTGTCGTTCAATCCGTCGCATCTCGAGATCGTCAATCCGGTGGCTACCGGTTCGGCGCGTGCCCGCCAGGACCGGCGCGGCGACACCGACGGGTCTCAGGTGTTGTCCGTCATCGTGCATGGCGACGCGGCATTCGCGGGACAGGGCGTGGTGATGGAAGGCTTCCAGATGTCGCAGACCCGCGGCTATGGCACGGGTGGCAGCGTCCATATCGTGATCAACAACCAGATCGGTTTCACCACTTCCGATCCACGCGACGCGCGTTCGACGCTCTACTGCACCGACGTGGCCAAGATGGTCGAGGCGCCGGTTCTGCATGTCAACGGTGACGATCCTGAAGCGGTCGTTCATGCCGTGCAGATCGCGGTCGATTTCCGTGCGGCGTTCCGCAAGGACGTCGTCGTCGAGATCGTCTGCTATCGCCGGCTCGGTCACAACGAACAGGACACCCCCGCACTGACGCAGCCGTTGATGTACAAGCGTATTGCCGGCCTGCTGGGAACGCGCAAGCTTTACGCCGACCGATTGACCGCACAGGGGGTGATCGAGCCCGACGAAGGCGACCGCATGGTCGAGGACTACCGCACCGCGATGGACGCCGGACGCCATACGGCGGATCCGGTGCTGTCCAATTTCAAGAGCAAGTATGCGGTCGACTGGATGCCCTATCTCGGTCGCAAATGGACCGACTCGGCGGACACGGCCGTGCCGCTGTCGGAATTGAAGCGGCTCGCCGAGCGCCTGACGACCACGCCGGAGACGCTCGCGATCCATCCGCTGGTCCAGAAGGTGCTGGCCGACCGTCGCAAGATGGGCGAGGGCGAGATGTTGCTCGACTGGGGCATGGGCGAGACGCTCGCCTATGCGAGCCTGGTCGCAGCCGGCTACGGCATCCGCCTTTCCGGGCAGGACGCAGGGCGCGGCACGTTCACCCATCGACATTCGGTTCTTCATGACCAGAATCGCGAGATCTGGGGCCAGGGCAAGTACATCCCCCTGCAGAACATCACGCCGAGCCAGGGACCATTCACTGTCATCGATTCGCTGCTGTCCGAGGAAGCGGTGCTGGCCTTCGAATACGGATACTCTTCGGCAGAACCGAATACCTTCGTCATCTGGGAAGCGCAGTTCGGCGACTTCGCCAATGGCGCACAGGTCGTCATCGACCAGTTCATTTCCTCGGGAGAAACGAAATGGGGCCGCGTCTCGGGCCTCACGCTGCTGCTGCCGCACGGCTACGAAGGACAGGGGCCGGAGCATTCGTCGGCGCGGCTCGAGCGCTTCCTGCAACTGTGCGCCGAGAACAACATGCAGGTCTGCCAGCCCACGAACGCAGCGCAGATCTTCCATCTGCTGCGCCGTCAGATGATCCGCCTCTTCCGCAAGCCTCTGGTGATCATGACACCGAAATCGCTGTTGCGTAACAAGGAAGCGGGCTCACCTTTGTCGGCTCTCGCGGAAGGTGGATTCCAGACGGTCATCAACGAAGTCGATCCGAACATCGACAAGGAAGCCGTCAAGCGACTTGTGATGTGCTCGGGCAAGGTCTACTACGACCTGGTGGCCGGACGGCGCGAGCGCGAACGCACCGACATCGCGATCGTCCGCGTCGAGCAACTCTATCCGTTCCCGCACAAATCGCTGGATAACGTGCTCAAGTCGTTTCCCGCCGCCACCCAGGTCGTGTGGTGCCAGGACGAGCCGCAGAACCAGGGAGCCTGGTTCTACGTCGAGCATCACATCGACGAACAACTCAAGTCGGACCAGAAGCTTTCGTATGCGGGCCGGCCGCCGTCGGCGTCACCCGCTGTGGGGTACTACAACAAGCATTACGCCCAACAGCAGGAACTCGTCGCAGCTGCCCTCGGTGATGTCAAGGCGCGCGTTCGCAAGAGCGCCTGAGACCGACCCGATTCTCCCACCCGAATTCGAACAAGTATCCAAAGGTTGCCGACATGGCTCTGGTTGAAGTAAAGGTTCCACAACTTTCCGAATCCGTTGCAGAGGCGTCACTGCTCGAGTGGCACAAGAAGGCAGGCGAATCCGTCGCCCGTGACGAGAATCTCATCGATATCGAGACCGACAAGGTCGTACTCGAGTTGCCCGCGCCGGCGTCCGGTGTGCTCGTCTCCGTGATTCGCAACAGTGGCGATACGGTGGTGGCGGGCGAGGTGATCGCGACGATCGACACCGAGGCCAAGGCCGGCGCCACCGCGGCACCAG
>JBGSTN010000277.1:0-6067 GCA_041736455.1 Burkholderiaceae bacterium
CGTCGCGCATCCAGCAAGGCATCGCTGCGGTCCAGCGTCTGGTGAACCGTGTGCAGAACGGCCTCGAGGGCGATGCAAGCTTGCCCGATGCCATGGCCGCCCAGTGGACCTGGATGAGCGCGTACAGAGTCTGGGAGGCCAACCGCAAGGTCTTCCTGTGGCCGGAGAACTGGCTCGTGCCCGAACTCCGCGTCGACCGCACACCGCTGTTCGACGAGGTGGCGGGCGGGCTGACCGGTATCGAAGTGAGCGACGTGGACGGCGAAACGGCCGTACGCAACTACATCTACGGCCTGCGCGCCATCGCCCGGCCCGACATCGCCGGAGTCCACTTCGACGAACAGCGCCAGCGCCTGCACGTGTTCGCGCGCAGCCGCGACACCACCCGAGCCTGGTACCACCGTGTGCACGAAAGCGGCGTGTGGAAACCGTGGCGCGCGGTGCCGCTACAGATCGATGCACCGGAAGTTCTGCCGTTGACGTACCGCGAGCAGCTCATGCTCGTGTGGCCACTGCTGCAAAGAGATGGCAACAACGACGGCAACGTCCGAACTCTGGTTCGCCTGGCTTGGTCGGCCTTCCAGGGTGGCGCTTGGTCCGATACCCAAGAGACAGGAGAGAACACCTTCGTGACCGACGACGGATTGACTGGAAAGATCCGGGGCGAGTATCAGACCATTGCGCTCGCCGCGCGGGTCCAGTCAGGCCGACTCCGGATCAAACCGATCGTATCTGCCGGCATTGATGGCCACCTGGAGTTGGACAATTTCGCGGCCTCACCATCTGTCGACGCGTTCGAAGTGGTTGAGCTCGGCAACCACAAGAGAACCTATCTGAAGCCACCGTTTACGAACCTTCTAGGGCAATCGTTTCGGGGTCATGGAGGCACTTCATCCAGTCGCTGGCTGAAACTGCCGATTTCTGGTCCGGGTGGAGTAGGCAGTTCGGATACCGGGCCACTCATGGACCTCGGCTTGGGCGGTATCCGATTCCTCTGGTCAAGCCTCAGCGCTGGGAGCAGTTCAGTACCATTGGGCTTCGACGTCAGCAAGCCGTCGATTGTGGAAGAGGCGAATTCACGAACCTTCGTCCTGTGGCCTCGATTGCTGACCCCGTGGGGGGCTCAGCCCGAAGACGTGTTCTATGCGTTTCGGGCCGAACCTCTTTACCATCCTTTCACCACCCAGCTGCTTCAGCAACTTTTCAGAGCGGGCGTCGAGGGCATCTATCGACCGCGAGCCACGGATCCGGAAACTGGCGAGCCGGATCCTGCGTCCGGTCTGCGTCGGCAGCACATTTCACTTCCCTTGATAGACACATATCAGCCCAGCTTTCTCATCGATCAGCCCTTTCCAGAAGAGAGTTTCGATTTCTCGCCGGCTGGCTCGTATGGTGAATACAACTGGGAACTGTTCTTCCACATCCCCCTGATGGTCGCGGCGAAGTTGCGGACAGTCGGGCGGTTTGCAGATGCGAAGCGGTGGTTGGAGCGAATCTTCGATCCCGCTGGGGAGACCGGCCTGGCTGGGGTGGACGACGCTGCCTTCTTCTGGATGACCAAGCCGCTGTGGCAGGCTGGCAGGACGCCGTCAATCGAAGACGATCTGGCGCTGCTCAATGCAGAAGACCTCTCGGGCCCTGACCTCAAGCGGCGCGCTGACCTCGTCCTGGCCATCCAGCGCTGGGCTGCGCGGCCGTTCGAGCCCCACTTGATTGCTGGCCTGCGGCCGGGCGGGTACCAGCGCCAGACGGTCATGGCTTACCTGGATACCTTGATCGCCTGGGGTGACTCACTCTTTTCCCGGCGCACTGCCGAGGCGCTCGACGAAGCGACGCAGTTGTACCTGATGGCTGCCGACCTGCTGGGCAAGCGCCCCCAGCAACTGCCCGCACAAGATGCGCCGGAGCACACGTTCAACGAACTCGCTGATCAGCAGGATGCCTTCGGCAACTTCTACGTCGAGATCGAGAATCATATCCCCACGGGCGGTGTCGATGGCGTCGATGGCACCGTGGTCAGCGCTGACAACTTTGACTTTGCGCCGGTGCCTCGACCGCCCATCAACCCGACCGACCTCAACATCGAGATCGATCCCACGCACCCGCTCGACGGCTTGCCGGCCGGAGGCAACGAGTACGGTACCGGCAGACCACCCTGGTTCATCGGCCAGATCATGGCGTATGTGCTGAACGTGGAGACCACGCGCATGCCGTACTTTTGCGTGCCGCCCAACGAAAAGCTGCTGGGCTACTGGGACACGGTCGAGGACCGGCTCTACAAGTTGCGCAACTGCCTGGACCTTGAAGGCCAGCGTCTGGTGCCCGACCTGTTCGCCCCGCCCATCGACCCGGCTGCGCTGGTGGCAGCCATAGCCGATGGTGTGGACCTGGCGTCGGCCATCGACGACCTGTTCGCGCCGATGCCGCACTACCGCTTCCATGCTGCTCTGGCCAAGGCCAAGGATCTGAACGCCTTGGTGCGCGATCTGGGCCGCACGGTGCTGTCGGCCATCGAAAGGGCCGACTCTGAGCGCTTTTCTCTGGTCAGCAACCAGGCGGAGGACGCGGTACTTCAGGCAGTGGGCGCTGTGCATCAGCAGCGTCTTCAGGAAGCGACCGATCAGCTGGAAGTCCTGAATCGAAGTCTGAATGCAACGCAGGAGCGGGTCGCCCATTTCTCGGGACTCATCGCAGTGGGCTCGACCGTGACTGAGAGAAATCAGCGCGATGATTTGGTGGAATCGAGGGCGAAGGAAGAGAAGGCTGCCAACCGTCGCCTCGCGGCAGGAGTTGTACAGGCAGGACTATCCTTGGTTGTTTCGCGCCGCTTTCCGCTTGGGGATCGTGTGCTTTCGGGCGGTTTTGTTGTTGACGCTTCGTACGGAACTCCGCAGATCGCCGCTGCAATCGACGCCTCGGCCGAGTTCAACGCCCACCGCGCGCGGCGCGCCAACAGCCGCTCAGCACTTCAGGGAATCGACGCCGGAGAAGCGCGCCGTCTGCAGGATTGGGAGTTCCAACGAGACCAGTCCAGCAAGGATTGCGAGCGACTCGTTGCTGAGCAGACGGTGGCCAATGTTCGAAAGGAAATCGCCAGCCGCGAACTGAAGGTCCACCAGCGCAACGTGGCGACAAACCGGCAGGTCCGAGAGTTCCTGCAGGCGAAGTACACGCGAGCCGAACTCCACGACTGGATGGCCAACTCTGCGGCCACCGTGCACCGTGCGGCATTCAACCTCGCGATCGAACTCGCACGTAAGGCCCAGCGCGCCTACCGCTACGAGTTGGCCGAACCCGACGCCACCTTCATTTCCGGTGCCTACTGGGAATCCAACCGCAAGGGCCTGATGGCCGGCGAGCGGCTTGCGCTCGACCTCGAACGCATGGAAGTGGCCTACATCGAGAACAACCGGCGCGAGCACGAGCTGCTCAAGCGCATTTCGCTGGCCCAGATCGACCCGGGCGCGCTGCTGCAGCTCCGCTTCACCGGCAGTTGCGTGATCGACGTGCCCGGGGTGCTGTTCGACCTCGATCACCCGACGCACTTCCTGCGCCGACTGCGTCGCGTCGCGGTGACGATTCCAGCGGTTGCGGGGCCCTACACGAATGTCAACGCTGAACTCACGCTGCTTCGCAGCCAGACCCGACCCACCGCGGCTGCCGAACCGCTGGTGGACCTTGCCGGCGGATCACAAGTCATCGCCATCAGCACCGGACAGTCCGACACCGGCGTGTTCAGCGACAGTCAGGGCGATGCGCGGCGCATGCCCTTCGAGGGCCGCGGCGCGATCAGTCGCTGGCAGCTCACGTTGCCGACCATGCAACAGTTTGACTACCGCACCATTGCCGACGTCATCCTCGAGTTGCACTACACGGCGCGAAGCGGGGCGATCGCGCCGACAACTGACGAGTTGCAGGAACGCCTGAACGGGCGGAGCGAGCTGGGTCTGGGCACGGCCGGCTGGGCGCGCTCCTGGAGTGTGCGGTCGGACTTTCCGGATGCGTGGCAGGCGTTCAGACGACCAGCGGATGAGGTTCCGCCCAGCCTGGCGCTTGAGTTGTCGTCGTCCCACTTTCCGTTCGCTCTTGGCCCGACGGCGTCAAGACGGTTGCGACAAGTCCATCTGTTTGCAGATACCGCTGCACCTGCGGGTTTGCTCGGCCCCGTCGACGCGACGGGCCCGACCGGAACCTTTGCACCCGACAACGACTTCGTTCAGTCAGCGGTCTTGCCAGGCACGCTTGCGGCATCCATCGAGTTGACCGACGACGCCGTCGGCACACTGACATTGGCGTTTCCAGCGACGCTGGATCCGGCCCTGGTGCGCAACCTCATCGTGCTGATCGAGTACGACGTCACCCTGCCGAGCAGGTCATGACGGCGCAGCGAGCACCTGCACCTTTCGGCGCAGCGGCAAAAGACCCGAAAACCGAACCGCCGGCGGGCGCATCAGGTCAGAAGCAGCCGGGCACGCAGAAGTCAGAGGGCCAGCCAGACCCGCTGCCCGAGTTGACGCCACCCGCCTTGCCAAAAGGGGGCGGTGCCATCTCAGGCCTCGGTGAGAAGTTCCAGACCAACGCGTTCAATGGCACCGGATCGCTCGCCGTGCCGATTCCGACATCGCCCGGTCGTGGCGGCGGCGGGCCGCAACTGGCCCTTTCGTACAACTCCGGCGCCGGCAACGGTCCGTTCGGCCTGGGTTTCAGCCTGTCGCCACCTGCCATCACGCGCAAGACCGACCGCGGCTTGCCACGCTACCTGGACGATGAAGAGTCGGACGTGTTCCTGCTCGCCGGCGCGGAAGACCTGGTACCGGCCCTCCAGCCGGACGGCGCGACCTGGACGCATGTGGTCGAAGGCCGGGGCGACTTCCGCGTCTTTCGCTACCGCCCGCGCATCGAATCCGGCTTCGCCCGCATCGAGCGCTGGGAAGACCGGCGCGACGGCATCAGCCATTTCCGGGTCACCGACGGATCCAACACCACGCGCCACTTTGGCCGGACGTCGGGTAGCCGCATCGCTGCGCCTGGCCATCCCGAGCAGGTCTTCTCGTGGTTACTCGACCGCATCGAAGACGATCGCGGCAACGTCAGTGTCTACGTCTACAAGCAGGAGGATCTAGAAGGGGTGGACACGCTCGCACCGTGGGAGGCCCAACGTGGCGCCGAGCGGGCTCAACGCTACCTCGAGCGCATCCGATACGGCAACCGGCGGCCACTGCCGGAAGATGACGGGGTAGGCGCCGACTGGATATTTGAAGTCGTGTTCGATTTCGGCGAGTACGGCGACGCCCCGCCCAGTGCGGACACACCCCGCGCCGAAGATCTGACGATCGGCTACACCCCTTCGGCCCCTTGGACCGTGCGCCCGGATGCGTTTTCGACCTACCGCGCCGGCTTCGAGATTCGCACCCACCGCCTGTGTCGCCGGGTGCTGATGTTTCATCGCTTCGATGACCTCGGGCCGGCGCCGCTGCTGGTGGCGTCAACCGATTTCGGCTACGAGCTTTCTGCCTTCGGCTCCCGGCTGCGAACGGTGATTAGGCGTGGCTATGTCGCGCAGCCCGATGGCCGCCTGCAGGCCGAGGCCATGCCCCCGTTGACGCTGGACTACACGCCCACCGAGCCCGAACCGTCCGCCCACGCCGTTGATCCCGAAAGCCTGGCCGACCTGGGCGGGGGTGTCGACGCCGCCAGGATCCGCCTGGTGGATCTGGATGGAGACGGACTGCCGGGTCTGCTGTTCACGGGTAACGGTGGCTGGGCCTACAAAGCGCCGCGTGGCGGCGGTCGCTTCGCGGCACAGTATGCGCTGGCGCAGGTACCGACGTTTGCCGCAGGCGACGCAGCGCCGAACCTGGCTGACCTCGACGGCAACGGGCAGCTGGATCTGGTCATGCTCGGTGCAGTTGCGCCGGGCAGCTGCGAAAGGGAGCCCGACTCGGGCCAAGGCTGGGGGCGCTTCCGGCCCATGGCGCAGGTGCCTGTGGGGCTGGATGTACAGGGCCCGGGTGTGCGCCAGATCGATGTCACCGGTGACGGCCTGGCCGACCTGCTGGTCGACTGC
>JBGSTN010001084.1:0-4911 GCA_041736455.1 Burkholderiaceae bacterium
GCGCTTCGACCGCTACGGCGGATCATGCCGAGACCCTGCTCGGCTTCGGCGCTGTCCCCAAGTCGCTCGAGGACAGGCTCAGTGTACCGGTCGGCTACACGGCCTCTGTGCTGCTCGCTCTGGGCGATCCGCTTGCGGCCGGGGTGCCGGCATTCCGCAACGACGGCAGCGACACGGACTATGACAAGCGGTCGGGCGATGACCACGATGGCATGGAGTACTTCGGCCTGTCGGCATCGGGCACTCCCGATGAAGCGAGCAACGACCGCGCATTGCTCGGTATCAATCATGAGTACATCAATCCGCTGTTTCTGCACGTCAACGGACCGACGCCCAATCCCCGACCGTCGAGCGAAACGGATATCGAAGTCGATTGCCATGGCGTGTCGATCGTCGAAATTGCCAGATCGGCGGGCCGCTTCGCCTACGTACAGGACTCGCCTTTCAATCGGCGCATCACCGGGTCGACGGAGATCGAGATCTCGGGTCCCGTGCGTTGCCATCCGCTCGTCGTCACGAAGTTCTCGCGTGACGGAACCAAGACACGCGGAACGATCAACAATTGCGGCACCGGCAAGACGCCGTGGGGCACGCTACTCACCGGCGAAGAGAACTGGGTCGGCTACTACTACCGTGCGGCTGGTGACTTGGCGCTTCGTGGGGAGAGGGCGGACGTCGCACTGGTCCGCTATGGCAGCCTTGCCACCGACACCGCCGCATCGGCCAGCCGTTACGGTTGGGAAACGTCGGGCTCCGACGACAAGTACCTGCGTTGGAACACGAGCGTCACCGGCGCATCGACCGATGGCAGCGACGACTACCGCCACGAGGTCAACACGCAGGGTTACGTGACCGAGATCGACCCCTACGATCCGCATTCGGTCGTCAGGAAGCGCACGGCACTCGGCCGCATGGCGCACGAAAGCGCGTCGTTCGCCAAACCCGTCGTCGGCAGGCCACTCGCCGTCTACATGGGAGACGACGCTCGCAACGAGTACATCTACAAGTTCGTCTCGTCCGCCATCTGGTCGGCGGCCGATGCGGACGCGGACGATCGCATGGCCATCGGCGACAAGTATCTCGACTGCGGGACGCTATACGTCGCGAGATTCGACGACGATGGCACCGGGCGGTGGCTCGAACTGAGCATGGACAATCGCACGGTGACCTGCTTTGCCGACTACGCATTCGCCGATGCAGGCGACGTGGCGATGCACGCACGCCTTGCGGCCGATGCCGTGGGTGCGACGAAAATGGATCGACCCGAGTGGTGCGGGGTGCATCCGACCACGGGCGAGATCTACTTCACGCTGACCAACAACAGCAACCGCGCCCTCGGCGAAGTGAGCGGGTCGAAGTTGAACCCCGACCCCGCCAACCCGCGTGCCTATACCGACATCAAGGGTACGTCCACCGTCCAGTCGGGCAATCCGAATGGTCACATCATCCGCATCAGTGAGGAGTCGGGCGAGTCGGACGCCGTCGAGTTCACGTGGGATATCTACCTGTTTGGCGCGGAGGCCGGCGCGCCCACCGGCATCGTCAATCTGTCGGGCCTGACCGACGAACAGGACTTCTCGAGTCCGGACGGTCTGGTATTCACGCCCAGCACCGGTCTTTGCTGGGTGCAGACCGACGACGGCGCCTACACCGATGTCACCAACTGCATGATGCTCGCGTCCATTCCCGGTAGCGTTGGAGATGGTTCGCCCGTGACACTCGACTATGGCAGCAACGGGTCGGTGACCACACGAGTAGGCAAGAAGCCGGCGGGTACGACGCTCAAGCGTTTTCTGGTCGGTCCGGCGGGGCAGGAGATCACGGGACTGTGCGAAACGCCCGACGGCAAGGTGCTGTTCGTCAATGTCCAGCATCCTGGTGAGGAGACGAAGTTCTCGGACATTGGCGACCCAGCGAAGTTCCAGAGTCACTGGCCGGGCAATGCAGGCTATGGGGCGGGCGGTTCGACGGCACGGCCCCGTGCCGCCACGGTCATGGTGGTCAAGGACGACGGCGGACGCATCGGGATCTGATCTCGAACGATCGTGGCATCGTTCCCCGTTGCCACGATCGATCGTTTCAGGAGGGCATCTTCAGTCAGGCAGCGAGCCACTTTTCGACTTTGTCGCGACCCGGAATGCCACCGGCGTGAACCACCTTGCCGTCGATAACGACACCGGGCGTGCTCATAACGCCATAGCTCATGATGTCGCGCAGTTCTTCGACCTTGCTGACCGTCACGCTCACCCCCTTGGCTTGTGCGACCTGTTCGATCAGTGCAATCGTCGATCGGCAGTTGGCACAACCGGTGCCGAGTACCTTGATGTCCATGGTGTTTTCCTTGAAGTGGATTGAATCGGATTATTCGCGTTCGATCTCGAGGTAGACGCGGCTCGCATTGCCCGGCATCAGCTCGGCAGCGTTCAACAGCCGCATGAACGGTGCGGCGTCGAATTGTTTGACTGCCGTACTGATATCGATGTCATCGTCCACGGCGTTCGTCATGTGTTCGCGAAGCGCTTGCAGATAAACCTGGCTGTCCGCCTTGGCCGCCGCGACCGTGGTCACACGGCCGTGCCCTGGTCGGCAAAGTAGCCGTTGCCGAGCCAGCGGTGGTCCTGACCGCCGGTGTTGAAGACCCATTTGACGGGCTGCGAGGTGACCGCCGCGACCGCTGCGTGAATCTGCCTCGCGCTCTGGAAGGTGGCGCCGCTGTCGATGAGCAAGGCACCAGCCGGCGTGACGACCAGGCCGATGTTCGCGTTCAACCCTTCGTTTTCCATCGTGCGCGGGCCCGTGTCGACAACGTGCGCATAAACTCCTTCGGCCACCGCCTCGAATTGCACCTGAACGGCCTGGACAGTGAGTGTTGCCATCGAGAGCACTGCGCCAAAGAGGGCACGCGCATTCGTTGGACTCGACGAACGCGTTTCGCTCATCTCATTCACCGCATTCGTCGCATTCGTCGGACTTTTCATGCTTCCTTGATGCATGTCGCTGTTCTCTTCGGATCGGTCACGTGACTCATGTCACAACACCGCGTTGAACACGAATCCCACGATCAGGATGCCGGTGGCAACGACGGCCGCGAAGGTGGCGATCAGTGGCACCTTCAGCACCTTGCGCAGAATGATCATCTCGGGCAGCGACAGGGCGATCACGCTCATCATGAAAGCCAGCACCGTGCCCAGTGCCGCGCCCTTGGCGAGCAGCGCCTGCACGATCGGAATGATTCCGGCGGCATTGGTGTACATCGGCACGCCGATCACGACCGCGAGCGGTACCGACCACCAGGCGTCCTTGCCCATGAACGAAGCCATGAAGTCTTCCGGCACCCAGCCATGGATGCCGGCGCCGATCGCGATACCCGCGAGGATGTACGGCCACACCTTGCCGACGATCTCGCGAACACTGGCAAAGCCGCCTTCGATGCGCTCGGCCAGGGTCATGCCGTCGGCACCCGCGGCCGCGTGCACCCGGGGCATCTCACGCACCCAGTCCTCGAGGTGATGTTCCATCTTCAGTCGTCCGATCACCCAGCCGGAAGCGATGGCCACCGTGAGGCCGAGGCTCAGGTAGAGCGCGGCGATCTGCCAGCCGAACAGTCCGAACAGCAGCGCCAGCGCCACCTCGTTGACCATGGGTGCGGCGATCAGGAACGAGAACGTCACGCCCAACGGCACGCCGGCTTGCACGAAGCCGATGAACAACGGCACCGCCGAGCAAGAGCAGAACGGCGTCACGATGCCGAGGCTTGCTGCCATCACATTGGCCATGCCTTCGGTGCGACCGGCCAGCAAGGCCCGCGTGCGCTCGGGCGTGAAGTACGAGTTGACCATGCCCATCACGAACACTACGCCTGTCAGCAACAGCAGCACCTTGGGCGTGTCGTAGAGAAAGAACTGCAGCGCCCCGCCGAGATGACTTGCCCGATCGATCGGCATCGCCGCAACGATGGCCTCCGACAGGGGAGCAAGAGTCTGGTACAAGGCCCACCAGGCGATCGCGGCGACCAATAGAAATACGCGCGGATGGTTTCGGGGCAGGGCGGCGGATCGCTGTGTGAGAGTCAGTTCGTTCATGGTTCCTTCCTTCTGCAGGTGAAGACGATGGAACCCGCCAAAGGATGCATCCGCATCGGTCGGCGACTTTGATCTGCGTCAACGATGCGCTGCAGCGGGCTCCGCCTGACGTCACCGATCGATACGTTGCAAAGTTTCATCAATTCAAGTATTGTTGAAGTCATGAATAAAGAAACTGTCGTCCGAGCGTTGGCCGCGCTGGCCCATCCGGTGCGGCTTGACGCTTTCCGGGCGCTTGTCGTCGCGGGTCACGACGGCCTTGCTCAGAAGACGCTGGCTGAAGCGGTCGGTGTCGGCCCGACCAATCTCGCGTTCCATTTGAAGGAGCTGTCGGCAGCGGGCCTGGTCACTCAGGCACAGGTAGGCCGTTTCGTCATCTACCGTGCGGGTTTCGACCCGATGAACGAACTGGTGGCCTACCTGACCGAAAGTTGCTGCGCGGGCGCGGACAAGGTGCCTGGCGCTGAGCCGAAGTCGCTGCGCGGGCGTGCACACGTTGCCCGGGCATGAAGCGGCCGACCACTGCAAACACTGACCCAACTTCCTGGAGGAGACTGCATGTCCAAGATCTCGCTGCGTCATGGACTGGAGCATCTGCCCGTCGCCGTGCTTGGCGCGGGGCCTGTCGGTCTGGCGGCTGCGGCCAGGCTCATCCAGCGCGACATTCCATTCTTCATTCTCGAAGGCGCCTCGCTCGTCGGCGCCAACCTGGTCGACTACGGCCATGTGCGCCTCTTTTCGCCCTGGCGCTACGACATCGACCCCGCGATGGCCCGGCTGCTCGCGCCCACCGGACTGATCTCGCTGCGTGCTGCGGCGGACCCACGAA
>JBGSTN010000336.1:0-2259 GCA_041736455.1 Burkholderiaceae bacterium
GCTGGCCATCGGTCGGCGCGGCTTCGGCCTGGACCTCCCCGCGCTCGTTGCCCAGTACGACGGTATCGCCCGGCGCGAGCGCCAGATCGGCACAGTCAGCCGGGTGGATCAGCGCGATCGGGCGCTTCTCGCGTTTGATCGAACTGGGCGTTTCGGTGAACGTGGTGTTGAGAAACGTACGCGCCGGTGCAGCAATCAGCCGAAACGGCTTGTCGCTGCTGGCATTGTCGATCACATTGCAGTGATCAGGCAGCACCGGCATCTCCCGCCAGCGTCCGCCGAGCGACTGCCAGTCGGGTTTGAAACGGAACTTGCCGTCTGGCCAACCGAATCCGTTCAGAAAGTGCGATTGCTCGAACGACTGCGCGCAATCCTGCCCACCGCGATCGAGATTCGTCTGAGCGTCCCAGAGCCCGGATCGCGCCAGCGTCTCGTTCATCAGTTCCCAGGCGCTGAGTTCGAAGGCCGGATGCTTCGCGCCGAGTCGCCGCGCGAGTTCACGGATGACGACATGATTTTCGCGGCAGGTGCCGGGTGGCTCGATGATCTTCCGTGACGCCTGGAAGACCGTGTGCCCCGATGCCGTGTAGAAATCGTCATGCTCGGCGAACATCGTCGCCGGCAGCACGATGTCGGCGAAACGGGCAGTCTCGGTCATGAACTGTTCATGGACGCAGAGAAACAGGTCATCGCGGGAGAAACCAGCATGGACCTTGTGGATCTCCGGGCAGACCACCGCCGGGTTGGTGTTCTGGACCAGCATGCCGGTCACCGGCGGCCCACCCGCCAGTGCGTCGGCCTCGCCGGTCAGGATCGGGCCGAGTCGCGACGGGTCGAGCGCCCGGATCGTGCGATCGACGACATCGAGACCTTCGATCAGCGTCTTGTCGATCGGATAGATGGCGGAATGGCCATAGAGCGCCCCGCCGCCGCGTTCACGCCAGGCGCCGGTCACGGCCGGCAGGCAACTCACCGCATGCATGTTCGCCGCACCGTTTCTCGAGCGCGAGAAACCGTGGTGGCAACGAATGAAGGCGCGCCGGGTGCTGCCATAGAGGCGTGCGAACTCGACGATGCGCTCGACCGACAGGCCGGTGATTTCCGCAGCCCATTGCGGCGGACGCGCGGCGACATGGGCGGCCAGTTCATCGGGCGCATCGGTATAGGCACGCAGGTACTCCCAATCGGCCATGCCTTCGGCAAACAGCACATGCATCACGGCGCAGGCGAGCGCACCGTCGGTTCCCGGTCGTACGGCCAGATGGAGATCCGCGCGTTCCGCCGTCCCGGTCCGGTAGGGGTCCACGACCACGAGCCGGGCGCCGCGCTTCTTCGCCCGCATCACGTGGGTCATCACGTTGACCTGGGTATTGACCGGGTTGCCGCCCCAGATCACGATCAGTTCGGCGTGATCGCCTGCCTCTCGCAGGTCGACACCGCGCTTGGCGCCGGTGCCCGAGATCCATCCGTTGTCCGCCAGGGTCACGCAGATCGTCGAGTAGTACCGGGAATAGCGCAACGCATGGGTGAGCCGGTTGATGCCGTCACGCTGGACGAGCCCCATCGTGCCCGCATAGTAGTAGGGCCAGATCGTTTCGCTGCCCAGGCGCGCGACACGTTGCGAGAACTGTTCGGCAACGATGTCGAGTGCATCGTCCCAGCCGATCGGCTCGAATCGGCCCGAACCTTTCGGCCCGGTGCGCCGCAACGGCTGCGTCAGGCGATCGGGATGGTGGATCCGCTCGGCATAACGCGCCACCTTCTCGCAGATGATCCCCGCCGTGTAGGAATTGCGCCGGCCGCCCCGGATCCGCCCGATGGTGTTTGCATCGATACGCTCGATGTCGAGTTCGCAGACGCTGGTGCAGTCGTGCGGGCAGACCGAGTGAACGAGCTGCGGGGCTGGGCTGAGTGGATCTCGTGCGTTCATGGCGCTGACTATATATCACGCAGACGGCGATGATCCGCCTCGCCCCGTGAGGTCGATGGGATCAGGCGGCGCGCTTGACGGCCATCGCCCTGGAACGCCGCACGCCGGACAGGACGGCGGCGAGCGATGCCGTCACGATGTTCTTGTGGACGCCGACTCCGAACAACGCGGGCCCCCCGTCGACGGTGATCTCGAGATAGGCAACCGCCTGCGCATCCGCGCCCGTGCCCGTCGCATGCTGGTGGTAGTCGACGACATCGATCTGCATGCCCAGCGACTTGCGCAAACCGGCGACGAAGGCATCGATCGGGCCGCTGCCTTCGCCGAAC
>JBGSTN010000370.1:0-2419 GCA_041736455.1 Burkholderiaceae bacterium
CATTGCCGCGCCGTCGGCCTCGCGCTGGCACGCATGCACCTGGCAGCGGTCGACTATCGGGGTACACAACCAAATCTGCGCGGCCTCGACTGGTGGCGCCAGGTCGTGCCGGGCCTTCTGTCCCAGGTGCCGGTTCGCGCACGCTCGCTGCTCGAAGAGGAGATGGCGGTGCAGAGTACTTTCGCCAGCAGTGCCACCTACGGAAAGCTGCCGCGCAGCGCCGTGCACGCAGACCTGTTTCGCGACAACATCCTGTTCACCTTCGAGAACGGCCAGCCCGTGGTGGGCGGCATCATCGATTTCTACTTCGCCGGTGTCGATACCTGGCTGTTCGACCTCGCCGTCACCGTCAACGACTGGTGCGTCAATGATCGGAATGGCAGCTTCGACACCGATCGGCTGGTCGCGCTGCTCAGTGCGTATCGCAGCGTGCGTCCGTTGAATCGTTTCGAGCAATCGGCCTGGCCGTTTGCCTTGCGCGCCGCGGCGATGCGTTTCTGGGTGTCTCGCCTGCACGATGCCGCCACGCCCCGCCCGGCCGAGATGATCACACCAAAAGACCCGCGACAGTACGAGCAGATTCTGATTGCCCGCCGCCAGGATGCCGTGACTGCCGGTCAGTCTCTGCTGGCTGGTTGAGCACGCCATGCAGATTCTCAGGCAACCTGCCGCGCGCGGCTTCGTCTGGCTGACGGAGGGCCTGCAACTGGTCGGCAAGCAGCCGATCGCCCTGTTCGCGATGGTCTTCCTCACGCTGATGGGCATGTCGTTGCCGGCGATCATCATCCCGGTCGTCGGACCGCTCATTTCCGTGGCGATCCTGCCCGCGCTCTATGTCGGCCTGATGCATGCGATCCGAGCCGCCGAACGGGGCGAGGTGCCGAACCCGGGCATGCTGATTTCGGCCTTCAAGCCGGCAGCGGGCAACGTCTGGCAACCGCTGATCATGCTCGGTGCGATCAACGCCGTGCTCACCAACGTGATGATCGCACTCGTCTACCTGATGGGCCAGCCCGATCTGATGTCGCTGAGCGAAGCCGATCGCGAGGCCGTCGCGATGCAGGATCCGATGGCCCTGCTCACACCCCTGCTGCTTTTCGCGGTGCTCTACACGCCGATCCAGATGGCCTTCTGGTATGCACCGCTCTTCGTCGCCTGGCACCGCACACCGGTCGGCAAATCCATCTTCTTCAGCATCGTCGCCGTCTGGCGCAACAAGGGCGCGTTCGCGGCGCTGTTCCTCGGCTGGTTCGGCGTGATCGTGCTGGCCGCCGTCGTGTTGCGCCTGCTGGTGGGCGCACTGGACATGTCGTCGACGATGGCGTCCATCATCATCAGCCCGTTGAGCCTGCTCGGACTCACTGCGGCCTATTGCAGTTTCTGGGTCAGCTACCGGGACGTGATCCGTTGACCGTGATGGCCGGACGCAGCGGGCGGCCATGACCAGTCACGCATTCGATCTCGCGCCGGGACGCAAACTGGCCGGTCGCTACGAAGTGGTGCGTCGCCTCGGCTCGGGATGGGAGAGCGAGGTCTATCTCGTGCGCGAAAGCGCCACCGGCATCGAGCGCGCCGCGAAGCTGTTCTTCCCGCAACGCAACCCTCAGAACCGGGTCGCGCGTCTCACCGCCAAGAAGCTGCATCAACTGCGCACCTGCCCGGCGCTGCTGCAGTACATCACGCAGGACGTCGTCGAAGTGCATGGCGTGGCGGTCAGCATGTTGGTGTCGGACTTCGTCGACGGCCAGATGCTCAGTGAATTCCGCGCGAGCCAGCCAGGTGGCAGAATGGCCCGCTTCGAGGCGCTGCATGTGCTGCACGCACTCGCCTGCGCTTTGGAACCGATCCACGATCGCCACGAATACCACGGCGATCTGCATGATGCGAACATCATCATCGTGCGGCGCGGCCTCGGTTTCGACATCAAGTTGATCGACATATTCCATCGGCCACGTCGCCGTTCGCTGAACATCCAGGACGATGTCGTCGATCTGATCCGCATCTTTCACGAGCTGCTGGGCGGCCAGCGCTTCTACGCGCGCCAACCTGCCCAGGTCAAGCAGATCTGCCGCGGCCTCAAGCGAAGCCTGATCGCCGAGCGTTTCCGCAATGCCAGCCAGCTGCGCCGGCATCTCGAGAATCTCACGTGGGACGACGGTTGATCATGGTCCCGCATCTGCTCCTCAACGCGGACTCGCCAGAGCCGCAACTGTTCGAATGCGGTCCGGGTCAGGCCGTGATGTTCGCGCGCCCCGGGCCACACAAGTCGATCAACGAGGATTGCCTGGCCGCGATCGAGATCTCGCCGCAATGCTGCGTGCTCGCCATCGCCGACGGTGTCGGCGGCTCACCGCGAGGTGAAGAAGCCTCGCGGATCGCGATCGAGACGCTGACGATGCGGCTCGGCGATGCCGGGCCG
>JBGSTN010001101.1:0-2213 GCA_041736455.1 Burkholderiaceae bacterium
GGCAGCCGTGCTCATCGCGCCAGTGCCCGACGGTCCGCATCGCCTGTGATGCCTTTCGCGGTTCCTTCATCGGTCATGGCTCAGCGCCAGCTTTGCAGTTCGGGAAACGACTTGGACCTCCTTCCCGACACTCGGGCAGTACGCTCGTCATACGATGTCGGCCAGTCTAAGGCGTGGTGATCCGGATCGTGGACGCATTCCCTTCGATGCGTGAAGGCATTGGCACGGTTCATCGCATGCTGGCGAAGTCGTTCGATCGACCTGACAGCGTGCGATGCCCGAGGTGACCGGGCGAGCGAGCAGGCCATGGGAGGTCCATACTGCCAGGTAAGGACGCCCCCATCGCCGGTTCTCTCAGCGTCTCTGGCGAGGACGGCGCGCGACAGGACCGGCGCGAGCCTTGCAAACGGTTCTCGTTCAGAAGAAAAGGAATGCCCGATGCCGAATTACCGTCTCGCCTATATGCCCCTGGCCACTCATCCCGGCGTCGTCCCGGACGAGGCCGTCGCTAAAGCCGTGGCGTTTGCCATCGCGATGAAGTGCGAGCTTCACGCGATGACGTTCTCGGTGAGCATTGCGCATGACTACTCACCGATTGCAGGTTTGCTCCTCCACGTTCCCGAAATGATCCGCGACGCGGAAGAGACGAGCCGAGCCCACTGCCGTCGCCTTCAGGAAATGGTCCTGGGTCAGGCCGGTGCATCCATCGAGGTGGAATGCTCGAGCAGGGAAGTGGCGCCGGGGTACGTCGGTGACGTCGCGGCGATACAAGCACGATACTTCGATCTGGCGTTGATACCGTGGGCGAAGGACAGCCCTGTCATGCAGGAGCTGGCGCAGGCGATGGTGTTCGGGGCCGGCCGGCCGACCATCCTCGTCCCTGCAAGTGGTGAAGTGGCGCCGATCAGCCATGTCGCGGTCGCGTGGGACGGCAGCCGCGTCGCTGCTCGCGCACTGGCCGACGCGACGTCATTGATGACGCAGGGCACGCGCATATCGGTGATCGCGATCGACGACGACAAGACGCTGGAGCGGCACGATGGCGCCGATGCGCTCGCGCTGTCGTTGGCGAAGCGAGACCTCCGCGTCGAGGTGCTGAAGCTCGCGCTGGACGGCCGGCCGATCGCCGAACTCCTGCAGCAGACAGCGATCGATGCGGGCGCGAACCTGCTCGTGATGGGCGGATTCGGTCACTCACGCATCCGCAGCTTCATCCTGGGCAGCGCAACCAGAGGAATCTTCTCCGACCTGCGCATGCCCGTGCTGCTGTCGCACTGAGGATCGCCGGCTGCGGCCGTCGCGAGTCGATGAAGGCTTGCCGTCGCATTCACGCGCCCATCACGACCGGACCGCCCTTGTCGATTGCGCGACGATAGGCAGGACGCGAGTTGAGCTGAGTCTTGTACCGCTCGAGGTTGGGCCAGCCAGCGGCACTCGAGTGCCGGGAAAGCGCCGCCTCGATCGCAAAGCACATCTGGAAGTCGGCGAGCGTGAGCGCCTCGCCTGCGAACCAGTGATGGGTCGACAAATGCACTTCCATGAAGCGCATCGCGCCTTCGACGTTCGGATCGATCAATCGCGTCTGGACGCCGGCGCACATCGCCCGTGCGATCGGTTTGGCGAAGAAAGGCATCGGCTGTGCCGGCAGCATCGTGAACACGAGCTTCATCACGAGCCAGTTCATCAGCGAGCCTTCTGCGAAGTGCATCCAGTAGCGCATCGACCAGTATTCGGGGGCGCCGGGATCGGGTACGAGACTCGCCAGTTCGCCGCCGGCGTCTCGTCCATGAGTCGCGCCGAGGTACTCGAGGATCGTGCCGGACTCGGCCACCGTGACGGCCTCGTCGGTCAATACCGGCGACTTGCCAAGGGGATGGATTTGCTTGAGTTCGGGGGGCGCGAATCGCGTCTTCGAATCGCGACGATAGGTAACGAGTTCATAGGGCGTGCCCAGTTCCTCGAGCAGCCATAGCACGCGTTGCGAGCGGGAAGTCTCGAGATGGTGGAGTCGAATCATCATGCGCCCGGGAGTCTGGTCAACGAGCCTTATCGTATCGGCATCGCGACCTGCCGCTGGGGAATCCGAACGGTTGGAGAGGGCATGGGGCCGCGACGATCGATGCCTGTTCGCAGCCTGCCGGGAGGTGCCGTCGCTCGCGGTGCGCCGGGCCATGGTTTGCCCGATCGTCGGACTTCCCCTGACGTCGTCGGGG
>JBGSTN010000456.1:0-1934 GCA_041736455.1 Burkholderiaceae bacterium
GACGGCACAGGCGCGCGAGGTCAAGGGACCTGCTTTCGTGCTGCCCAAGACCTATCGTGAAACGTTCGCCGATGATTTCGACAATGACGATCTGGCGCGCTTCAGCGAAGAGGGCACCACCGCGGCGGGCGGTGCGCCGGCGTGGCGCAGTCGCTATCGGCATCCCCGCAAGGATCCGATCAACCAGGAAAAGCAGATCTACGTCGATGCGCGCTATGCCGGCACCGGTGACAAGCCGCTGGGCATCAATCCATTCTTCATCCACGGCGGCGTCTTGTCGATCGTGGCCGAGCGCACGCCGCCGGCCGCGCAATCGCTGCTGTACGGCCATGCCTTCACGTCGGGTTGCATCACGACCGAACGTTCGTTCGCGCAGCAATACGGTTATTTCGAGATGCGGGCCCGTTTGCCCGTGGGCAAGGGATTCTGGCCGTCTTTCTGGCTGATGCCGGTGCGCGACCATTGGCCGCCCGAGATCGACATCATCGAGGCCAACGGCATGCGGCCCGATACGGCCCACTTCGCCGTGCGTGATCCGGGCGACAAGAAAGGGCGCGCCAGCGACTGGCTCGAAGTGAAGCGCCCTGCCGATGGTTGGCAGACATTTGCCTGCGAATGGACTGCCGACCGGATCGCGTTCTTCGTCGACGGGTTCGAGCGCTGGTCGGTTCGTGGTCACAAGGTGCACGAACCGATGTATCTGCTCGCCAATCTTGCGCTCGGCAGCCACGATCAGAAATGGATTCCCGACCCGGACGAGAGCACGCCGCTCCCGGCACGACTGGAGATCGACTACATCCGGGCTTTCAAGCGTGGCTGAGAACCGACCTTCCGAGACGGGTTCCGCACGGGTCGAATCACCGCTCGATGCCCACGGTCCGCCTGCCGGCGACCTGTCGCATCAGGCATCGCGTGGCGCGATCTGGCGCAGCATCGAGACGGCCGGCAGCGAAGGCCTGTCGTTCGCGCTGTTCGTCGTGCTTGCCCGACTGCTGATGCCCGAAGATTTCGGCATCGTCGCCCTGGCCAGCTCGATCGTCCTGTCACTGCAGTGCCTGCTTCAGTTCGGCATCCCCGAATCGCTGATCCAGCGCGCCGGTATCACCGAACAGAACGTGCGTTCGGCGATGGGCGCGAGCATCCTGCTCGGGTTGGCGCTCGTGCTGCTGACATGGCTGATCGCCTGGCCGCTGGCCTGGCTGCTCGAACGCCCCGAGTTTCCGCCGATCTTCCTGGCGCTGTCGTCGGTGCTGCTGCTGCAGAGCGTCAGTTTTCCATTGCATGGCATGCTGCGCCGGGCACTCGATCTCAAGTCCATCGCGATCCGCACGCTCACGGCCACGACGAGCGGCGGACTGGTCGCTGCCTGGATGGCGTGGCAAGGCTTCGGGGCATGGTCACTGGTCGGCCAGCAGCTGACCGTCGCCGGCATCGGTCTGCTGATGCTGTTGCGTGTCGCGCGCATCAAGCCGTGGCCGTTCCGATTCAAGCGTGCCGAGTTCGCGCCGCTGCTGGCGGTGGCTCGCCCCTTCATGCTGGGCCAGTTCGCCACCCAGGCCGCGCGCCGGCTCGACACGGTGGCATTGGGTCTTTTCCTGGGAAACCACGAGATCGGCATCTATTTTCTCGTCACCCGCCTGATCCAGGCGGCGCAGGTGGTTTCGCAATTCTCGATCGGCGAGATCTCGCTGGCCGTGCTGTCGCGTCTGCAGGCCGACAAGGCGCGGCTGCGGGCCGGTATACGCCGGGCGATCCGTCTGACCGGTTTCGTCTGCCTGTTCTGCTTCGGCGGCCTGTCGCTGGTCGCACTGGGTTTCGTGCCGGTGCTGTTCGGCCCACAGATGGCCGATGCTGCCGAACCGCTTCGCGTCCTGGCGTTGTTCGCCACCGGCGGCGCGCTCACCTTCACCTGCGTGCATGTGCTGGTGTCGGCC
>JBGSTN010000464.1:0-5218 GCA_041736455.1 Burkholderiaceae bacterium
CGGCCCGCTCGCCTTCGTCGCCCTGACCCGCGGCGCCGATGGGTTGGAATCGTTCAACCTTCAGTTGTTCGCACCGGTTGCGCCGATGCTCGCGCAGACGGCTGCCGACGCTGCCGAAGCGCTCGCCGCCCTGGGTGCGGAAGCCGACTTCGAGTGGAAGATGGACGGCGCACGAATTCAGGTCCATAAACGCGGCGGCGACGTGCGGATCTACACGCGTGCGCTCAACGAAGTCGGCGCGGCCGTGCCAGAGATCGTCGCCGCGGCGCGAGCGTTACCGATCGACGAACTGATCCTCGATGGCGAAGCAATCGCGTTCACCGAAGCCGGCCGCCCCCATGCGTTCCAGGTAACGATGCGGCGCTTCGGCCGGCGGCTCGATGTCGAGCGGATGATGGTCGAATTACCGATGCGCGCCTTCTTCTTCGACTGCCTCCTGCTCGATGGCGAAGCCTTGATCGACCTGCCGCTGCGCGATCGGCTGCTCGCACTCGGCCGGGCCGTACCGGAAGCGCTGCGCTTTCCGCAGCTGGTGACCGGCGATGCCGATGCCGCGCAGCGGTTCTACGACGACGCGATCGCCGCCGGGCACGAAGGCGTCATGGCGAAGTCACTGGTGTCGACTTATGAGGCCGGCAACCGCGGCGCCAGCTGGTTCAAGGTCAAGCGCGCGCATACGCTGGATCTGGTGGTGATCGCAGCCGAATGGGGCAACGGCCGGCGTACAGGCAAGCTGTCGAATCTGCACCTCGGTGCGTTCGACCCGGTCACCGGCCAGTACGTGATGCTCGGCAAGACGTTCAAGGGCCTGACGGACGCGATGCTAGCCTGGCAGACGAATGCGTTGCTCGAGCGCGAGACGCATCGTGATCGCATGACGGTCTTCGTTCGCCCCGAGCTCGTTGTCGAGATCGCGTTCAGTGATCTGCAGACTAGCGCCCGGTATCCGGGCGGGCTCGCTCTACGACTGGCACGCGTCAAGCGGTATCGACAGGACAAGCGGGCGGGCGAAGCCGACACGCTGGACACGGTGCGGCGCATCGCCGAGGCGCAAGGCTGAATGGTCGAGTCGTGATCCTCGACGGCCCGCCGACACCGTCAGGTCTCGGCTCCCTTTCGCGACGCCCTCGCCAGCCGTTAGACGAGGTCGTCCGGGATCGGTTCGCGCGGCGAGAAGGTGATGCCGGTCTTGGTCTCGCCGCGGCAAGGTAGGCGTCGTGGTCGGCTATCGTCGTCATGGCTGTGTCGTTTGAATCAAGCGGCAGGTGTCCCTCTGGAGCCAAGGCTCGGCGTCGGTCGACCATCACGCCCCTCGCCATGTGCGACCACAATGGGGCAAAGGGTCAGGCCGCACGTATGGGCAACCGCAGTTGCGGACGAACTCGCTGGCGATCGCCCGAAATGGGTGCGGGAACGCTGCCAACGACGAGGGCACCGCGAGCTCTGTAGAAGCCTTCGGCGTTCGGGTCGGAATCGATGGCGATTTCACTTTGCCCATGCGCAGCGGCGAAATCCGTTGCCCAGGCAAGTAGCGCCGTCCCGATGCCACGGCCCATGAAGGCCGGAAGTACCCACATCGCCCACAATGCCCAGGGGCGTACGTCCGTGGCCACCTGGACGAAAGCGACAACTTGGTCGTGTTCTTCGGCTAGGCAGACTGGCCGCACCTTCAAGGAGTCTGCGGCAACCGAAAGATCCGTTCTCCAGGACTGCAACTGCTGCGCGGAGTAACCCCAGTGTGCTTTCGCCGCAATCGCAATCGCATCCAGCACAGGGATATCCGCTGGGACGCCGAGCCGGAGGTTCATTTTCGGTCCAACCTGATGGTCTGCATCAATTGTCCGTCGCGCCGGCTCGCGATGCCACGTACCGTCTCATGTCCTTCTCCAAGGCGTAGCCGTAGACCATGCATGGCGCTGTGGGTAACTTCTGGAGTGCGTGTGCAGCGGGTCGTCAGGCGACATGACCCTTCGCCGATTCAGCGCGCGCGCCGGTAGTGCATGGCGACGGCACCGCTGCGCAGCGGCTTCGCCGAGATCAACTCGAGCCGTCGCGTGCTGAGCAGTCCGCTCTCGTACAGGGTCGGGCCGTGGCCGGCAATCCTCGGGTGGACGAGAAACTGGTACTCGTCGATCAGATCCAGCCTGTCCAGCTCGTTCGCGAGCTTGCCGCTGCCGAGGAGGACGCCGCCCGGCGTCGCGTCCTTGAGATTCTGTACGCCGGTGCGCAGGTCGCCGGCGATGTGGTGGCTGTTGGTCCACGGAAAGTCCTCTCGCGTCGTGGACACCACGTACTTCGGCTTGGCCTCCAGCTTGACCGCCCACTCGCGTATCGCCGGCGGTGCCTCCGCGTTGCCGCGTGCGATCGCTGGCCAGTAGCTCTCCATCATCTCGTAGGTGACGCGGCCCCACAGCATGGCCCCGCCCTCGTCCATGAGGCGAGTGAAGAAGGCGTGTGTCTCTTCGTCGGCGATGCCTTCCTGGTGATCGACGCAGCCGTCCAGGGTGACATTGATACTGAAGGTCAAGAGTCCCATGGTGTCCTCCATTCTAGGTCCGCAACAAGTCGCCCGCCCTCTGGCCCCAAGGGTACGAGCCTAATTCGCGCGGCGCTCACCCGTGTCACCCGCCGTAGCGGGTCCAGTCGAGCGTGGGGTCAGGCAGCACTGCGCTACTTGAGTATGCGTCTTTGCTCGGCACAGGCTGCAATGAGCTGGGACAGTCGACGCTCTCGCGTAGCCGCCTGCTTCGCACTGACCACCCAGTGACGCATCACCTTCCTGTAACTCGCCGGGCAGGACTCGAAGAAGTGCCAAGCAACCTTGTTCTGGTTGAAGAGGCGGACCTCTGCGTCGCTGAGTTCCGCAGGCCTTTCCCTCTCGAAGGCATAGACCCCTGTCCTTCCCTCGGTCCGTGCCTCGTAGGCCAAGACGCCAGGGGGACGCATCCGTCCTTTCGCCAGCAGTGCCTCGACCTTCTTGACGTTGACGAGGCTCCAGATGGACCCAGGTTTTCGGGGCGTGAATCGGATCTGGAACGACTGATCATCGATGCGCCTGCGCACGCCATCGATCCAGCCGAAGCAGAGCGCTTCATCGACGGACTCGGGCCAAGTCATGCTAGGTTGGCCCGAGCCGACCTTGCGGAATCCGACGATCAGCGCCGAGACCGATGCGTGGTTGCGGTCGAGCCAGACACGGAAATCGGCGGCTGTTTCGAAGAATGCAGGAGCCGTACTCATGATTGTCTTGTCAGACAACGGTTCGCGCCGCGGCTCGCTTTGCATAGCGTCAGCGGCGGGGCGTAGCGCCGCCCGCTTCATGCTGTTGCTGGCCATCACAGGCTCCTTCATCTCGGCATACCTCATATCGCAACTCCGCGAAGCCCGTGCCGAACTGCCGGACGGAAATCAGGCGCAGCGGTGGGTTCGTGACGCGACGTGGAAACAGGGGTTTACCCTTCTGCAGCGTCACCGAACCTACCTGGACGATGATCTCGTCCAGCAGGCCCGCGTCCAGGAACTGCCCGGCAAGGTCTCCCCCGCCAACGATCCAGATATTCTTCGAGCCGGCCGCTCCGGTCATTTCTGCGTGAATGGGTCGCACATCACCATGAACAAAGAGCGTGTCTGCCCCGTCGATCGATGGCAACGCTCGGCTGGAGAATATCCATGCTGGCTGATGGTAAGGCCATGGCGATCCCATATCCGCGGCCATCTTGTCAGCATGACGCAGCATCCACTGGTAGGTTGCAGAACCCATTGCCAATGCCCCGACCTCGGCGATGAATGCCGGATAGCTCGTGTCATTGATATCGCCCAGCCGGAAGAGCCAGTCCAGCGAGTCATCTTCCGTTGCGATGAATCCATCGAGACTCGTCGCGGTGTAGTACTGAGTCTTCATGCGGTCGAATACCTCTGCTGTGCCGGCGATGCCGGCTGGGGTTCGAGCGTCCCGGCGGGCGACAGACCGCGAAGCGGGCTGGCGCACGTCAGATGGAGTGATGGTTTAGCCGCCATCTTGGCCTGCGCCAAGCTGCATCGGGAAGTAAGCAATGCCGTGATTCTCTACGCGCGGACCTGCGATCGTGAAGCTGATCCGCTCGTAACAACGGACCGCATTCGGGCTCGAGTTGATCGTGCTTTTGCGCACCACGCAACGGGCCTGGTGCCATGCCGTGGCGAGTCCATTCGATCGAAGAGTCGGGCCGCACGTCAGCGAAGGCGCAAGGTCATGAACACACTGTTTGGATCATCCACGTACTCGCCGAACGGGCCGCAGTACGTGAAGCCGAAGCTTTCGTACAGTCGTTGTGCTGGCCTGAAAGCTTCCATGGAGCCTGTTTCAAGGCTCAATCGCTCGTAGGCGCGAGACTTCGCGACTCCAATGATGTGAGCGAGGATCGCCCGACCAGCGCCTCGACGGCGATGCGAGCCCGGCGTGCGCATCGATTTCACTTCGCCATGTGCGACATCCAATTGCTTGAGCGCGCCGCAGCCGAGCAGCAGGCGGCCTTCCCAGGCGGACCAGAACGTGATGTCGGGATTGCGAAGCTTGTCAAGATCCAGCGCATGCACGGTCTCAGGCGGCGATAACGCGTACATGCTTTGCAGGTGTTCATGGAGAAGCGCGTGGACTTCAGGACGGGTGAGGTCGTCGATCTCGATATTCATGGGCAGTACGAGCGTTCGGGATCGCCTCCGGGCGACAGACCACGGAGCGGGCTGGTGCACGTCATGGAAAACGAAAAAGTCAGGCCTCGGCAATTGCTGCAATGGAGACTTTCAAGCCTGGAATGCGAGCAGGCAGCTTGGCACCTTGCCGGGCTGGCGGATTGGAAGGGAACCACTTGAGCCACTCGTCATTCATTCCGGCAAAGTCATCTTCGTCCGCGAGCACGATGGTAGCGCTGACGATCTTGTCCAGCGAACTACCTGCTGCCTCGAGGATCGCTTGAATGTTGGCAAGGCACTGTCTAGTCTGCTCTTGAATCGTCGTGCCCTTGATGGCACCGGTCGCAGGATCAGTTGGCGCGGTGCCCGAGACGAACACCAGGCCAGCGGCCTTGACCGCTTGGCTGTACGCCGGCGGTGGCTTGGCGGCCTTCGTTGTGAAGACGATTTGGCGAGCCATTGCTTCTCCTGAATTGACAATGAAAACGGAATTCCGGTTTGAGGCCTGACGTTTGAAGCGGGAGGTGTCGCAAGGGCGCAAGATCGG
>JBGSTN010000476.1:0-5683 GCA_041736455.1 Burkholderiaceae bacterium
CTCGACCTGGCACTGGCCAGCCGCGATCGCGATGGCCTCGCACCACATCCGGTGCTCGCAGCGGATACCACCGTTGCCATCGGCGGGCGCATTCTCGGGAAACCGGCAACCGCCGACGAATCGCGCACCATGCTGCGTGCGCTGTCGGGACGTACCCACCGGGTTCTGACCTGCGTCGTCGTCGCGCGTGGCAGCAGCGTGCGCTGCACGGTGCAGGTATCGCGGGTCTGGTTCGCCCGCCTGAAGCCCGCCGCGATCGACGCTTACGCCGATTCGGGCGAAGGCCTGGACAAGGCCGGCGGCTACGGCATCCAGGGAATGGCAGCCGCCTTCGTGCGCAAGATCGAAGGTAGCTACTCCGGTATCATGGGCCTACCCCTCTACGAGACAAGCCGCCTGCTCGGTCTGTAGCTTGACGACCCTGGCCGAGAATCGATGCAACGCGAAGAGATCCTGATCAATTGCACGGCCCATGAAACCCGGGTGGCCATCATGCAGCTGGGTTCGCTCCAGGAACTCCACGTCGAACGCACCTCGAGTCGCGGCCTGGTCGGCAACCTTTATCAGGGGCGAGTCGCCCGCGTGCTGCCCGGCATGCAATCCGCGTTCATCGACATCGGCCTGGAGCGAGCCGCCTTCCTGCATGTCGCCTACCTCTGGCAGGCCCGCGCGGCAGGCGCGACGACTACCCCGATCGAGAAACTGCTCTACGAAGGGCAGTCCCTGATGGTGCAGGTGCTCAAGGATCCGCTCGGAACCAAGGGCGCGCGACTCACCACACAGATCAGCATCGCGGGCCGGCTGCTCGTCTATCTGCCACAGGATCCGCATATCGGCATCTCGCAGAAGATCAGCGACGAAACCGAACGCCTTGCATTGCGCGAACGCATACAGCGGCTGCGACCCAGCGATGAACAGGGCGGCTTCATCGTCCGCACCCAGGCCGAAGTCGCCGCCGAACCCGAACTCGCCGCCGATATCGACTACCTGCGCAAACGCTGGGCGCAGATCGTCGCATCGGCGCGCGAGCGACCGGCGCCGCAGCTGCTGTACCAGGAACTCAGCCTCGCCGAGCGCAGCCTGCGCGACCTTGCGACCAGCGCAACCACCAGCATCCTCGTCGATGTCCAGGAAGCCTTCGAGCGATTGCGCGATTTCTCGCGTGCCTACACGCCCGACATGCTCGACAAGTTGCACTCGTTCAGTGGCGACCGGCCGTTGTTCGACATGCGCGGCATCGAAGTCGAGATCGAGCGCGCGATCGCGCGCCGCGTCGACCTGAAATCTGGCGGCTACCTCGTGATCGACCAGACCGAGGCGATGACCACGATCGACGTCAACACCGGCGGTTTCGTGAGTGGACGAAACTTCGACGACACGGTCTTCAAGAACAACCTCGAGGCGGCCCAGGCCATTGCGCGACAACTGCGCCTGCGCAACCTGGGCGGCATCATCATCGTCGACTTCATCGACATGGGCAACGACGCCCACCGCCGCGCCGTCCTCGACGAACTCACCCGGGCGCTCGCCAACGACCGCACGCGCACCAGCATCGGCGGTTTCACCACGCTTGGTCTGGTCGAGCTCACGCGCAAGCGCAGCCGCGAATCGCTCGCACACATTCTCTGCCAGCCCTGCCCCACCTGCACCGGTGCGGGCCAGATCAAGACCGCCCAATCGGTGTGCTACGAAATCCTGCGCGAGATCCAGCGCGAGGCGAGTCAGTTCAATCCTGTCGAATTCCGCATCATCGCCTCGCAGGACGTGATCGATCTGTTTCTCGACGAAGAATCGCAGCCGCTGGCACTGCTGGGCGACGACATCGGCAAGCCGATACGCTTGCAGGTCGAACCGCTCTATCACCAGGCGCAGTACGACATCGTGCTGGCCTGATCCCGGGCGAGCGGCGCCTCGAGCGCCCCCCTTTCACGCAATGCACCAGCGCGCGCGCACCGGATGCACCAAGGCATTCCGATATGCCGGCGGCACACGGGATACCTGACACCCCGAGGTCGCCGGCGTGCACCAGGATCGTCGACATCGATGCCTGTCACGATCGGCGCGCTCGAATTGCTGCGCTGTTCCGGACCTGGCACGAAAGCTGCTCTGGGCTGCTCTGAGCATCACCTGGTCCGACCGGTCGGTGAATATTTACAAGAGCATGCGTCACGAATTCATGGACGCGGCCGGCGAAAGATGCGACAAATACGGTTTCGCAAGAAACCAATTTCAGGGAGTGCGGTCGGCGCGCCCAAGCGGCCGATACCCGGGGGATTCCGTTCTTACGAAAGGTTCAGCATCAGGAGACACGACGTCGACTGCCAGTCGATCCATGCTGGCCGGCTTCGAACATCAATCTGGTCCAAGGAGGCGTTATCCATGACGGTCAAGTCACCCAACGCGGCGCAACTGCGCTCGATTGCCGAGCAGCTGGGGTTTTCGTTTTCCGACGCAGACGTCGAGTCCTATCTCGCGCTGCTGCAGAGCAGTGTCGCGGCGTATCGCGTCATCGATGCAATGCCCGACTTCGTACCGGCAGTGAAGTATCCGCGAACCCCGGGCGCGCGGCCTGCCCCTGAAGACAACCCGCTCAACGCCTGGTACGTGAAGAGCAGGATCACCGGAGCAGCGACCGGCAAGCTCGCCGGCAAGACGGTGGCCATCAAGGACAACGTCTGCGTCGCGGGCGTCCCCATGATGAACGGTGCCTCGATCCTCGAGGGGTACACACCCGATGTCGATGCGACCATCGTCACGCGACTGCTGGATGCCGGCGCCGTGATCGAAGGCAAGGCCCACTGCGAGTACTACTGCTTCTCAGGCGGCTCGCATACCAATGCGACCGGCCCGGTCCACAATCCGCATCGACCCGGTTATTCCGCCGGCGGATCGTCATCGGGCAGCGCGGCACTGGTCGCCAAGGGCGAGGTCGACCTTGCCATCGGCGGCGATCAGGGCGGATCGATCCGTATGCCGGCATCGTACTGCGGCATCGTCGGATTGAAGCCGACCTGGGGCCTGGTCCCCTACACCGGCGTGATGCCGATCGAGCTCACGCTCGACCATGTCGGACCGATGACCGCAAACGTCGCGGACAACGCGCTGATGCTGGAAGTGCTCGCGGGGCCGGACGGCCTCGATCCGCGTCAGGTTGCCGCCGTCCCGGGCAGGACCAACTACACCGACGCGCTCGACGTGGGGGCGGCCCGCCTGAAGATCGGTGTCGTGCGCGAAGGTTTCGGTCTGGCGAACTCGGAGCCCGACGTCGACGAGAGGGTCAAGGCGGCCGCCGCCGTCTTCCGCAAACTCGGCGCGACCGTCGAGGACGTATCGATCCCGATGCATTCGCTGGGCGCGGCGATCTGGACACCGATCGCGGCCGAAGGCGCGACGCAGCAGATGATGAAGGACAACGGGCACGGCTTCAACTGGAAGGGGCTGTACGTGACCAGCCTCATCGATGCGCAATCGGCCTGGCACCATCGCGCCGACGAACTCTCGGACACGTTGAAACTCACGATGCTGGCGGGCGAATGGTTCATCCAGACCGGTCGCGGCCGCTATTACGCGAAGGCGCAGAATCTGGCGCGAAAACTGCGCGCTGCCTACGACGATGCGCTGGCGAAATACGATGTGCTGCTGATGCCCACGCTCCCCATCAAGGCCACGCCGTTGCCGCCAGCGGACGCGTCGCGCGAACTGTACGTCCAGCGTGCGTTCGAGATCCTGCCCAATACCTGTCCGACCGATGCGACCGGGCACCCTGCGATCCAGATCCCCTGTGCGATGAGCGACGGTCTGCCGGTCGGCATGATGCTGATCGGCACGCACTTCGATGAATTCACGCTGTACCAGGCTGCCAGCGCGTTCGAAAAATCCTGTGAATGGAGAAAGTCATGACGTTCAACCGACGCAAGATCCTCAAGACGGCCGGCAGCCTCGCGGCATTGAGCGTGGCAGGCGTCGCCGCGCGGCCGGCCTGGAGCGCCGATGCGATCAAGGTCGCGAGCATCCACGATCTCTCGGGTGGCCTGGACATCTACGGCAAGCCGATGCAGGACGCGATGACGCTGGCGACCGAGGAGATCAATGCAGCCGGCGGTGTGCTCGGCCGCCCGATCGAGCTGGTCACCTACGATGCGCAGTCCAGCATGCAGCTCTACACGCAGTTCGCCCAGCAGGCTGCGCTGAAGGACAAGGTCGCGGTCGTGCACGGCGGCATCACGTCCGCGTCGCGCGAGGTCATTCGCCCCGTGCTCAAGCGCTTCAACACGCTCTACTTCTACAACACGCAGTACGAGGGCGGCGTCTGTGACCGGAACACCTTCTGCACGGGGGTGACCCCGGCGCAGAACGTCGAGAAGCTCGTGCCCTCGGCGATGAAGCAATGGGGCAAGAAGATCTACGTCGTCGCGGCCGACTACAACTACGGCCAGATCACCAGCGACTGGGTCAAGAAGTATTGCCGGGAAGCCGGTGGCGAAATCGTCGCGACCGACTACTTCCCGCTCGACGTCACCCAGTTCGGCCCGGTGATCCAGAAGATCCAGGCGGCCAAGCCCGACATCGTGATGTCGGTGCTGGTCGGTGGCGCGCACATCGCGTTCTACCGCCAATGGGCGGCGGCGGGCATGAAAGGCCGGATTCCGATGGCATCGACGACGTTCTCGGGCGGCACCGAACACGTGATCCTCAGCCCTGCCGAGACCGACGGGATCCGGGTTTCGTTCAGCTATTTCGAAACCGTCGACACGCCGACCAACAAGGCATTCGTCGCACGCTGGCACAAACGCTTCGGGGCCGACTACCCCTACATCACCGAACTGGCCGTCGCTAGCTATCAAGGCATGTTCCTGTGGGCCGAGGCGGCGCGCAAGGCCGGCAGCGTCGACCGGATGAAGGTGATCGAAGCGCTGGAGAGCGGCATCGGCATCGAAGGGCCGAGCGGCACGGTGACCGTCGATCCGCTCACGCATCACTGCACGCTCGATGTTCACGTCGCCGAGGTCAAGGACAGGAAGATGGTGGTGCTGGAGGGCTACAAGCAGCAGAAGCCGATCGATACCGGCGCCGTCTGCGACCTCGGGAAGAAGCCCAACGACAATCAGCAATACGTGATCAAGATCTGACCGTGGATTTCGCAGCGGTCCTGACCATCGAGATCGTCAATGCGATCAGCGGCCTGTTCCTGATCAGCATCGGCCTCGCCGTGATCTTCGGCATGATGCGCATCATCAATCTGGCGCACGGTGAGTTCCTGATGCTGGGCGGCTACAGCGCGATCGCCGCCACCAACGCCGGGGTCAACATCTGGATCGCGATGCTGATCGTCGCACCGGTCTGCGTGGGCCTGATCGGGCTGGTGGTCGAGCGCTGCGTCGTGCGATTCCTCTACGGCCGCATGGTCGACACGATGCTCGCGACCTGGGGGCTCTCGTTGCTGCTGATCGGGCTGGTGACGACGATCTTCGGCAACACGACATCCGGCATCTCGGCACCGCTGGGCGCCGTCGCCATCGGCGATTACAAGATCAGCGCCTATACGTTCTTCATCATCGCCGTGGCTGTCGTCGTCTGGCTGGCGCTGTGGGTGCTGCTGCGGCACACGCGCTTCGGCCTGGTGGCCAGGGGCACGATGCAGAACGCCGACATGGCAGCCGGCCTGGGCATCAATCCGTCCCGT
>JBGSTN010000485.1:0-1918 GCA_041736455.1 Burkholderiaceae bacterium
CTCGGCGAACGGCGACTTGGAGGCCAGCGCCTGCGTCAGCGACAGGTCGCGATTGGGCTGGCTCTTGGTCATCGGCACGGCGGCCAGCAGCGGCACCTGCAGTTTGTCCTCGACGTCATCGGTCGACTTGATCGCCTCGGACTGACGCTCGAGGAACAGGCCGAGCATGGCGCCCAGGGCGAGGCCGCCCAGCGCGGCCAGCAGCAGGACACGGTTCTTCCAGGGGTTGAACGGGTCGACCGGCGTGATGGCGGGATCGACGATCCGCGCAACGGGCTGGCTGTAGTCGGAGGTGGCGCTGGTCTCCTTCGCGCGGGCGAGGAAGGTCTGGTAGAGCTGCTTGTTGGTCGCGACCTCGCGCTCCAGCACGCTCAGGCCGAGTTGCTTGCGATTGATGTCGGAGATCGATCCGCGCGATTCGGCGAGCGAAGCCTCCAGCGCGCGCTCGGCATTCTGCGCCGCTTCATACTGCTTGGCGATGGTGTCGATGACGGCTTCGGCCTGGCTGGCTGTGTTGCGGCGCGCGGCGTCGGCTTCGCTCCTGGCGGCGAGAAAGGCGGGATGCGAGGTACCGTAGAGGCGGGTCGCCTCGGCCAGACGGGTCTCGGCGCGGACTTCGCTCTCGCGCGCTGCCATGACCCCCGGGCTGTTGAAGACGGCCGGTACCTGATAGCGGTTCTTCTCGCCGGGTCGGGTCTGGCGGAAGGTGAGGCCGAGTTGCGAGCGAGTCACGCGGGCCTGCACGAGTTGCTCGGACGCGGCATCGAGCTGGCGCGTGTTTCCGCCCATCGACGCGGTGCTGGTGTCGACGATGCCCGCCTGCTCGCGGTAGGACTGGAGATCGGCTTCGGAAGCTTCGAGATTGACGCGCAGTTCGTCGAGCCGCTCGGTGAGCCACTTGCTTGCTTCCTGCTGGAATCGAAAGCGCGCATCGAGATCGGAGCGGATGAAGGCGCTCGCGACATTGTTCGCGATCGAGGCGGCCAGCGCCGGGTCGGGCAGATCGAATCGGATGCGGATGAGCTGGCTGGCGCGAACCGGTTCCACATCGAGGCGACGCTGGAACTGTTCGACGGCCCAGGCTTCGCGTGCCTCGAGCTCGCTGCCCGGGGATGTGTTCGTGCCGCGTCCGGTGAGGGTGGTGATCAGGCCGGACAGATGCTGGCCGAGGGACCCCGATTGCTGGCGATGGTCGAACCACTTGTTGTCGAGCAGACCGAGATTGCGGATGACGCGCACAGCGACGTCGCGCGAACGCAGGAATTCGGCCTGGGTGACGAAGCTGTCGCTGCCGGTGACGGTGCCGCCCGAGAGATCATCGATCGTGACGATCTTCGTGCGAGGCGACTCGATGAGCAGCGTGGCGCTGGCACGATAGGTCGGCGGGACTGCACGCACGAATGCGAAAGCCGCGGCCACGAGGATGAGCGCGGTCAGCAGGACCAGCCACTTGCGTGCGTAGATGAGGCGCAGGGTCGCCATCACGTTCTGCCTGCGCGGCGAGAGGCTCGTCTCGCCATGAGGCGAAGCCTGCTGGTCGGCAGTCGGACGCAAATAATTGAGCGGGATCTGTATCGGTTTGTTCATAGTGGAGAGGGCCTCTTGGGCCGGCATTGTGAACCACGACATTGCCCGCCGTCACCTGGGTTTGCCAAGGCATGCCGTGATGCGGCCGTGCAGACTGTTAAACCTCGAAATTGCGTCGAATTACTTTACGAACTGGATTCCTTGAAGGATCGGTTTCATTTACGCAGCGCGGTCGAGCCGAGGGCGATCGGCGCCTGCGCGGCGCACGCGAGGCAATCGAGCCAGTGACGGTGCCAGCGTGGCACCATCGCCTTGATCGACAGTTCGCGTTCGGCGAAACGACGCCCCAGCGCGCCGAGCTCGGGCAACTGCTGCGCGCCGACGAGGCGAT
>JBGSTN010001117.1:0-6163 GCA_041736455.1 Burkholderiaceae bacterium
ACTGGCCCAGCCGCGCGTGAAACGGTCGTCCACATCCTCGAGGTCGACGACATCGACCAGGCGCAGGACGTCGGGATCGGTGATCGCGGGCTCCGGCGAACGATCGATCAGACCGAGCACGGAAAGCGCCTGCATGATCGCGTGAAAACCCACGTCGGGGGCCTTGGGATCGTCGTGCTGGCCGCACTCGAGGGTGACACCATAACCGCCGTGGCGGCGCATGTATTCGGTAGTACCCACACCGTAGTCGAGTTCGAGCAGGGTCGGCGGCACACCGGGCCTGGCCACTGCGCGACGGCGTGCGACGCCACGTCCGTAGGCATCCATCCAGCCCTCGACGATGCGGCGCGAGCCCAGATGGGCGGCCAGACGCTCTTCGTCGGCCGCATGCGCGAACGGTTCGACATCGCCGTCGTTGTCTCGAGGCCCCACCAGCGCGAACGGTTGTCCGCCGGTGTGGAACGAATGCAGATCGAGCAGGACATCGTGCGCCTGCAACCAGGCGCAGACGACCGTCGCAACCTTGTCTTCGAAGTCGTTCGGCGACGCGGACGGCCGCATGTTGCGATTCAGGTTGCGATCGCCCTGGCGCTGACCGAGCCGAAAAGCCAACGGATTGGTGACCGGCACCAGTGACAGGACGCCGCGCGCAACCTGCAGTTCGCCGCTGTCGAGCAGGGCGAGCAGGCGTTCGATCGCCCGCGTTCCGCAGGTTTCGTTGCCATGCACGGCACCCAGCACGATCAGGCGGGGGCCCGGAGCCAGGCCTGCGAACTGGTGCAGGCGAAGACTGCCGGGAAGGTTGTGTTCAGACGACATCGATGAGGACTCCGTTGCGACGAGGACCGGACGATCGGAAAGGCATCGCGATCGCGGCCGCCCATAGGATAAGCGAGGTGCCTCCGGCTCCTTCAGGTCCCGATGATGCCGTTGTCCTTGCGGCGTATCACGACAGTCGCCGAGCGCGGTCTCGTGCCGCCGGGCCATTTCGAGTAGCGGGCCGGATCCGCCGGATCGCTGCGATCGGAGGCCGTTTCGCCAGGATGCTGGATGTTGATGAACAGCGTGCGGCCGTCCGGCGTGAAGGTCACACCGGTGATCTCCGCGTTGACCGGGCCGGTCAGGAAACGACGCATCGCACCGGTGCGCACATCGCAGGCGAGCATCTGGTTGTTGCCGAAATTGATCATCTCGCCCTTGTACATCTGCGACGCATGCGCATCGGTCTGCACCCACAGGATGCCGCGCGCATCGAATGCGATGCCATCGGGGCAGGCGAAGATGTCGCCGCGCACGTTGCCTTTCGACTCGGCGCGTTCCTGCACCGGATCACCGGCTAGAACGAGGTGATTCCAGCGCATGGTCGGCGCATCGAAGTCGCCGTCTTCCCGCCAGCGGATGATCTGTCCCATCGCGTTCTTCGCGCGCGGATTGGCCGCATCGACATCGGGCTTGCCGGGCGTACCGCGTTGACTGTTGTTCGTGAGCGTGCAGTAGACCTCGCCCGATCGCGGATCGATCGCCAGCCATTCCGGCCGATCCATCTTGGTGGCGCCGAGCAGATCGCTCGCCTGCCGACTCTTGATGACGACCTCACCCTGGTCGGCGAAACCGTTGGCGGCTGTCAATGGGCCCTGGCCCTGCACCAGTGGTATCCAGCGACCGGTGCCGTCGGCATCGAAGCGCGCGACGTGCAGCGTGCCGTGATCGAGCAGTTCGCGATTGGCCGCCGCCCCGCCCGGCTTGATGCGATCGCGACTGACGAACTTGTAGATGTATTCGAAGCGCGCGTCTTCTCCCGAATAGACCACGGCGCGGTTGTCTTTGGTGACCGCGACCCAGGCTCCTTCGTGCGCAGCACGCCCCAGCGCGGTTCGCTTGATCGGCGTGCTCGTCGGATCGAGCGGATCGATCTCGACGACCCAGCCGAAGCGGTTCGGTTCGTTGGGATGCCGATCGGCGTTGAAGCGTTCATCGTGCTCGGCCCAGCGATAGCCCAGCCCCTTGCCCACGCCCCATCGTTTCAGATGCTCGTCCGGTTCCCGCGACTCGAAGTAGAACGCGAAGTTTTCTTCACCCGACAGATAGGTGCCCCAGGGTGTCTGGCTGCTCGCACAGTTGTTGAGGGTACCGAGCACCGCGACGCCCTGCGGATCGGCGGCCGTCTGCATCAGTCGATGCCGGGCGGCCGGCCCGCCGATCGCGAATGGCGTGTAGGCCGTGAAGCGACGCGCGTAGCGGCTCGGTCTGACCATGTCCCAACGGCCTTCGCGTTGCTCGATCTCGATGACCGAGACACCGTGTGCAGCCTGCGACTTGCGCACCTTCTCCGCGTTCCAGGTCGCCATGCCGTCGGGATGCAGCAGGCCGTCATCGGCATACTCGTGATTCATCACGAGCAGACCGCGGCGACTTCCGGCGAGCGGGTAGTAGTTCAGTCCATCATGATGCATGCCCATCTGCGCTTCCTGATCGAGCGCGGAGTTGCTCGCATCGCCGCGCCAGGCCGGCATCGAGGCAGCAAGACCCACCGGTTCGCCCCAGGGTGCGAATGCGATGGCCTCGTAGCCCTCGGGCACCACCAGCGTGTCGTCACTGGTCACTGGCACCCCCTTGAAGCCGACCTTGAATTCGGGCGCGTCGTCCGGACCGGCGATCGTGCCGCAACCGCCCAGCCCGGCGGCCGTGATGATCGAAGCGGTACCGAACATCGCCGACAACGCGGCGCCGGTGCCTCCCTGCAGAAGCTGGCGGCGCGCCGGGTCGGAAACATCGTGGATCGAGGGATTGCAACTCGGGTTGCTGTTTTCCATCAACGAATGGTCTTTCGCCACGAGTGTCTCCTGGTTGTCGGATTCCCGAACATTGTCATCGCTGCCGACGCTCGAAGCTTCAAGCCCTGCCGACCGACCTGGGATCATGCCAGGCGCCTGCGGCGGACTCGGTCGCGACCGGTGCACGACCGGAGCAACGGGAGACGGACGCGAAGGACGCCGGATCAAGCTTCCCGTCGCCAGCGACCCGCTTGGCGAAGCAGACGTTAGGGAGTCCTGCGCGGAGGCCCGGAAGTCACTGGAAGCGGAACGAGAACTGCGCGTAGACCAGTGGCGTGGATTGTCGCCCGAAGACTTTTACCTGGGGAATTGCCAGAATCGACGCGCTGATCTGGTTGTCGAAGAGTCCGAACGACAGGGTCGGTGCCAGTGCAGGCACGAACTCCATCTGTCCCTCCCAACTTCTGGACCGATAGAAACCGTACGCACCCACACCAGCCGACGTCGATATGTTGCCGCGGCGGCGAAAATCGTACATCCTGGCTGCACCCGCATAGCCGCTCGCATGATCGCGCGAATCACGCATCATGCCGAACGTCCAACGCGTGTTCCATCTGGAATCCGAGATCGAACGGTATTCCAGGCCGATGCCGGGATGACTGTCGCTCCATTCGCGGCCTGGTGCGTCGGTTTCCGTGAAATGTCTCGAGACCCCGCCGGTATGAATGTGCCACTCGTTTTCCGAGGCCATGACACGAGCGGGTGCAGCGGACAACGATGCGGTGACGCATGCGCAAAATGTGAGGAAATGCGCGGGCAATAGAGTGATCGACCGATGAGTGGTCATTTTGAACCTCCAGGCGGGGTATACGCTTGGAGGTGGACTCTAGGTGCTGGGCGAACCGTTGTATGTCGAGTCGATCACAGTCCGTTCATCGCCTTGCAGACGTGAACTGCCGGATGTGAAATACCACCTGTCGGCCGCTATTTGCCGCTGATCCGGCAGCGTCGCCACCGGGCGACCGCCCGTCGGCTCGCGCGGCCGGCTCACAGGTCGGGGCGTGTGTCGACCCGACCTGTCCCCGATCAACCCAGTGCCCCGGCGTGATGCCGGAGGTGGTCCTCGATGAAGCTTGCCATGAAGAAGTAGCTGTGGTCGTAGCCTTCGCGCAGGTTCATCGTGAGCGGCACGCCCGCTTCACGACAGGCCGCCTGGAAGATCTCGGGTCGCAACTGCTCGGCGAGAAACTGATCGGCCCCGCCCTGATCGATCAGGATCGGTGACCCGTGCCAGCCCAGCCGTGCGACCAGCTCGCTCGCATCGTAGTCGCGCCAGCGCTCGCGATCGCCGCCGAGGTAGTTCGTGAACGCCTTCTGCCCCCAGGGCACCTGCATCGGTGCACTGATCGGCGCGAACGCCGAGATGCTGCGGAATCGCGCGGGGTTCCTCAGGCCGATGGTCAACGCGCCGTGTCCGCCCATCGAATGACCGAAGATGCCGGCCCGCGCCGGATCGATCGGCAATTCGCGTGCGAGCAGGTCGGGCAGTTCACGACTGATGTACGAGTACATCCGATAACCCTTCGCCCACGGCTGCTCGGTCGCGTCGAGATAGAAGCCTGCGCCGGTGCCGAAGTCGTAGCTGTCGTCTTCGCCTGGATAGCCAAGCCCGCGAGGGCTGGTGTCGGGCGCGATGATCGCGATGCCGAGTTCGGCGGCAACACGTTGCGCTCCCGCCTTCACGACGAAGTTCTCTTCGGTGCACGTGAGACCGGACAGCCAGTAGAGCACCGGCACCCGGCCCTTCGCGGCCTGCGGCGGCAGGAAGACGCCAAAGCGCATCGTCGTGCCGGTTTCGGTCGATGTGTGCGAATGCACCGACTGCATGCCACCGAAGCACTTGTTCGCGGAAATCTTCTCGAGTGCCATCGTCAGAACTCGACGACGCTGCGAATCGACTCGCCGGAATGCATCAGGTCGAACGCCTCGTTGATGCGCTCGAGCGGCAGCTTGTGTGTGATGAGATCGTCGATGTTGATCTTGCCATCCATGTACCAATCGACGATCTTCGGCACATCGGTGCGGCCGCGAGCCCCGCCGAATGCGGTGCCGCGCCAGTTGCGACCCGTGACGAGCTGGAAAGGGCGCGTGCTGATCTCGGCACCCGCCGGCGCGACGCCGATGATGATCGAAGTGCCCCAGCCGCGATGCGTGCATTCGAGCGCCTGGCGCATGACCGTGGTGTTGCCGATGCATTCGAAGCTGTAGTCGGCTCCGCCATCGGTGAGCGCGACGATATAGGGGACGAGGTCGCCCTCGATCTCCTTCGGATTGACGAAGTGCGTCATGCCGAACTTCTCCGCCATCGCCTTGCGGTCGTTGTTGAGGTCGACGCCGATGATCTTGTCGGCGCCGGCGAGCCGCGCGCCCTGCAGCACATTGAGGCCGATACCCCCGAGACCGAACACCACGACGTTCTCACCGGGCCTGACCTTGGCCGTGTTGATCACCGCGCCGATGCCGGTCGTCACGCCGCACCCGATATAGCAGACCTTGTCGAACGGTGCGTCCTCGCGGATCTTCGCCAGCGCGATCTCGGGCAATACCGTGTAGTTCGCGAAGGTCGAGCAGCCCATGTAGTGGTGGATCTTCTCGCCATTGATCGAAAAGCGGCTCGTGCCGTCTGGCATCACGCCCTGGCCCTGCGTACCACGAATCGCGGTGCACAGATTGGACTTCTGCGACAGGCAGGTCTTGCACGCGCGACACTCGGGCGTGTAGAGCGGGATCACGTGATCGCCGGGTTTCAACGACGTGACCGACGTACCCACTTCACGCACGATGCCGGCACCCTCGTGGCCGAAGATCGCGGGAAACAGGCCTTCGGGGTCGGCACCGGAACGGGTGAACTCGTCGGTGTGGCAGACACCCGTCGCCATGATTTCGACGAGCACCTCGAAGGGCTTCGGACCCTGAAGCTGCACGGTCTCGATCTTCAGGGGCTCGCCGGCCTTGAAGGCCACCGCCGCTCTCACGTCCATCACGTTTCTCCAGTCGATTTCGAATCGGGTCCCGCAGACGATCGCACCGGTATCGCGGGCAGGACAGGCGGTGATTTAAACACGAGCTGTCCTTCGGACAGCCGTCCGGCCCACTGGACAGCCTTGCCCCCGGTGGGGATACTCGCGCCATACGTGGAGGACGACACCGATGACCTACGAACACATTGCACTCGAGATGCGCGGCCCCGTGGCCTGGCTGACCATCAACCGGCCCGAGGCATACAACGCGCTGAACCTGAAGGCCATGCAGGAGCTGTTCGATGTCGCCAATCGCATCAGTTCCGATGCGCGCGTGCGAGCCGCCGTGCTGACCGGCGCCGGCGACAA
>JBGSTN010000608.1:0-4896 GCA_041736455.1 Burkholderiaceae bacterium
ATGCGGCACGGTCCGCTCTGACAGCCCGGCCCGTGCGGTATCGTACGGGCTTTGCCGACTGCGAGCGGGTCACGCCGCGCGAGCGCCGATCCGGACCGTATGCCCGTCGATCGGGCAGACGGCAGCGGGAGGAGCATGGACGCGCTCAAGGGCATCAGGATCATCGAACTGGGACAATTGATTGCCGGGCCGTTCGCCGGCAAGACGCTGGGCGACTTCGGTGCAGACGTCATCAAGGTGGAGCCTGTCGCCACCGGTGATCCGCTGCGCAAATGGCGCCTGCTGCGCAACGGCACGTCGGTATGGTGGGAGGTCCAGTCGCGCAACAAGCGCTCGATAGCACTCGACCTGCGCTCGCAAGACGGCCAGGCGGTGGTGCGTGCACTGGCGCTCGAGGCCGATGTGCTGATCGAGAATTTCAAGCCCGGCACCCTCGAGGAATGGGGATTGGGCTGGGACGATCTGCACGCGTTGAATCCGCGGCTCATCATGTTGCGCATTTCGGGTTATGGTCAGACGGGCCCCGATTGCCGCAAGCCTGGTTTCGGCGTGCTGGGCGAAGCGATGGGCGGATTGCGCTACCTGACCGGTGAGCCGGGCCGGGTGCCGGTGCGTGTCGGTGTCTCGATCGGCGATACGCTGGCGGCGTTGCACGGCGTGATCGGCGTGTTGACGGCGCTCTACCATCGAGACGCACGCGGGGGCGAAGGCCAGATGATCGATGTCGCGCTCTACGAGAGCGTGTTCAACGTGATGGAAAGCCTGCTGCCGGAATACGATGGCTTCGGTGCGGTCCGGGAGCGCTCGGGCAGTGCATTGCCGGGTATTGCGCCGACCAACGCCTATCGTTGCGCCGATGGGGGCTTCGCGCTCGTAGCCGGCAATGGTGACAGCATCTTCAAGCGCCTGATGGCCGCGATCGATCGTCCCGATCTCGCGACGGACCCCGGCCTGGCACAGAATGATGGCCGCGCAGCGCGGTCCGACGAACTCGACGCGGCGATCGAGGCCTGGACACTGCGCAAGCCGCTCGACGAGGTACTGGACATTCTCGAACGTGCCAACGTGCCGGCCGGTCGAATCTATTCGGTCGCCGATATCGTGAACGATCCGCAGTATCAGGCGCGCGAGATGATCGTCTCGACGCGGACTGCCGACGGCTCGTCACTGAAAGTGCCGGGTATCGTGCCGAAACTGAGTGCGACGCCCGGCCGAATCAGGCATCCGGCACCGCGTCTTGGCGAGCATACCGACGAGGTGCTGGCTGCGCGAGGCTGGCCGCAACGCAGGGCAGACCCGGAGCAATCATGAACAGCGATTCGTCCCCGATGATCGACCATCTCGACCATCTCGTCCTCACGACGGCACACGAGGCCGACTGCATCCGTTTCTACACGCAGGTGCTCGGCATGCAACTGGAATCTTTCGTCGGTGGCTCGCCACCGGTCGAGCGCAAGGCCTTCCTTTACGGCAACCAGAAGATCAACCTGCATGTCAAAGGACATGAATTCGAACCCAAGGCGCACACGCCGGTACCTGGCGCTTTGGACCTGTGTTTCATCGCTTCGGGGCCGCTGGCCACTGTGATCGATCGTCTCGCACAGGCGCAGGTGACGATCATCGAAGGTCCGGTAATGCGCACCGGCGCGACCGGCAGGATCCGCTCGGTCTATGTGCGTGACCCGGATCTGAATCTGATCGAGATCTCGGAACCTGCCGGCTGATCGTCGATGCCTCTGCACGACCTCACTGCTTGAAAGCCTGCACCGTCGCCCACGCCACTTCTTGCAGGTATGCGGCGACCTCGGTCGGCAAGCCCGCCGTGTAGGCATTGCCGACGGGATTCATCTTGTAGACCGAAGCGAGCACCGTCGCTGCGGAAAGGTAGGTGCCCGCCAGACTCGGATGTCTCTTGTCGGCCGCGTAGAGATTCAGTTCCGGCCGCCGCTCGATCGACGCGGCGAACGCGAGCCCGGCGGGCACGACCGACGCATCGACCGACTGGCCCGCCCTGACGTATTCGGCAGCCAGTTGCGCGGTCATCTCGGGTTTGTCCTGGTAGGCCCATGACATGAACAGGATCGGTTGCGCCCCGTGGCGCCGGACGGTGGCGGCGTGTCTGGCCACGTATTCATGGAAAGTGGCCTGCAGTTTCGGATGGATCGGGCATTGGCTGCAGTCCATCATGATCGCCACGTCGAACGGTCGCTCGAATGTGTTGAACACGACATCGTTGGTCGACGTGAACGAATAGCTCGCCACCGCCCCCGGTTTGAAATGGGCTTCGACGTCGTGCCAGTTGATGCCCGAGCCGCTGATCGTGGCCGACGTGGCACGGTACCCGCTGAAGTCGGTGCCGGCGGCCCTGATCATCGACAGCACGTGGTTGTGCATGCTGTTGTTGTAGTAGAAGAAACTGTTGCCGACCCACAAGGCGGTCTTGACCGGGCCGGTAGCGGGCGGAACCACCGGCTGGATGGGCGCCTGCGCGCAGGCGATCAACACCGTCGCGGCGATCGAAACCGACAGGCGGGCGATTCGTCGAAGCTGTTTCATGTTCGCTACCGATGGTTGCCGAGCGACCGACATTAGAGGCGCGTCAAGCGCTAGTCAATCTGTGAGCCGGTTCGGCATGCTCGGCGCTGTGATTGCACGCCGTCCTGGTCCAGAATACCCACTGATCCCTCGTGGTTGTTCCATGTGTTGATGGACGGGTGCTGCTTTGCCTCCCGCGCCGGCGTGAACATTGCCGCGACGATCGGCTCGTCCGCGTCCCATCGACCTGCGCAACGCCGCCGGCCCGAATGCCTGCGCCACGATTCTCGGTGACCATCCAAACGGAGAAGAGTAGTGATGCCGTCAGTCCTCGCGCCCGTCGGGCCGGGCTTCCTCGATCGCGGGCGCATCGTCGCGCGTCCCGGTTTCAACCGTTGGCTGGTTCCACCTGCCGCCCTGGCGATTCATTTGTGCATCGGCATGGCCTACGGGTTTTCCGTGTTCTGGCTGCCGCTGTCCAAAGCGGTCGGTTTGACACAGGCAGTAGCCTGCCCGGTCGACATGACTTTCTTCCAGCAGATGTTTGCCACCCAGTGCGATTGGAAGATTTCGATGCTGGGCTGGATGTACACGCTGTTCTTCGTATTCCTCGGATCCTCCGCGGCGCTCTGGGGCGGCTGGCTGGAGCGCGTCGGGCCGCGCAAGGCCGGCCTCGTGTCGGCCTTGTGCTGGTGTGGTGGATTGGTGATATCCGCCTTCGGCGTGTATTCGCATCAGATCTGGCTGATGTGGCTCGGCTCGGGCGTCATCGGCGGAATCGGGCTGGGGCTCGGGTATATCTCACCGGTATCGACGCTGATCAAGTGGTTTCCCGATCGGCGCGGCATGGCCACCGGCATGGCCATCATGGGCTTCGGCGGTGGCGCCATGATCGGTGCGCCGCTGGCCGACAAGTTGATGCAGTTCTTTGCCACGCCCGCGTCCGTCGGCGTCTGGGAGACCTTTCTCACGCTCGCTGCGATCTATTTCGTGTTCATGGTGGCCGGTGCCCTCGGCTACCGCGTGCCGCCCGAAGACTGGCAACCATCGGGTTGGAAACCGCCTGCGCAGGCGCTTCGGAAGTCGCTGGTCACCGATCGACACGTCCATCTCGATGTGGCGTGGCGCACGCCCCAGTTCTGGCTGGTTTGGGCGGTCCTGTGCCTCAACGTGACGGCGGGCATCGGTATCATCGGCATGGCCTCGCCGCTGCTGCAGGAAGTATTCGCGGGCAAGTTGATCGGCATCGACGTCGCTTTCAACGATCTCACCCTGGCCCAGAAAGGCCAGATCGCCGCCATCGCAGCAGGCTTCACCGGATTGCTGTCACTGTTCAACATCGGCGGGCGTTTCTTCTGGGCCTCGCTTTCCGACAAGCTCGGCCGCAAGCGCACCTATACGATCTTCTTCCTGCTGGGTTGCGCGCTTTACGCAGCCATTCCGAGTACCGCCGCCGCGGGCAGCCTGGCGCTGTTCGTGATCTTCTTCTGCATCATCCTGTCGATGTACGGTGGTTGCTTCGCGACCGTCCCCGCCTATCTCGCCGACATGTTCGGCACGCGCATGGTCGGTGCGATCCACGGCCGGCTCCTGACGGCCTGGTCGACGGCAGGCGTGCTCGGTCCGGTGCTCGTGAACTACATCCGCGAGTACCAGTTGGAACATGGGGTGGCGCGGGCCGATGCCTACACGGTCACCATGTATATCCTTGCCGGTCTGCTCGTGATCGGCTCGCTTTGCAACGCGCTGGTCAGGTCGGTCGCGGATCGTCACTACATGGACGAGGCGGACCAGATGGAAGAGAGAAAGTTCGCGGCCGACACGCACCAGCACTTCGTTCAGGACGTGGAGGCGCTGGCGAAGGAGGCCAGTCATTCCGGGAAGGTGTTTCTTGCCTGGACGGCGGTCTGGATTCCCCTCGGATGGGGTATCTGGATGACGCTGCAGAAGGCGGTACTGCTGTTCAGATAGTCGCGACGGCGAATCGGTGGCGGCGGATCCTCGAGTGCCGATTCGCGGCTGCTACAAGCCGCCGAGAAATTGCGCGAGCAGGATCTTCGTGATCATGGCCACCGGGTAGACCAGCGCATACCCCTGCGCGACCCGGCTGTCGTGGGCCGTGCGGCTGTTCGCGAAGGCCAGTACCGCCGGCTGGGTCTGGGTGCCACCCAGCACGCCTGCGAGCCGGGTGCAACCCATGCCGAAGCCTTTGCGCATCACCACGTAGATGCCGACGCTTACCAGGCTGGTGATGGCGATGCCGAGCAACAGGATGTTCAGCCAGGCACCCGACGAGAAAGCCACGTTCAGTTGGCCGCCCGCCCTGACCCCGGCCTGGGCCAGGAAGATCAGCAGGCCGAG
>JBGSTN010000627.1:0-2480 GCA_041736455.1 Burkholderiaceae bacterium
GAACGAGGCGGCGCGCGACAGTGCCTGCCAGTCGCTCGCGTAGGGCGGCACCGGCGTGAACGGGGCATGCGAACTGATCGTGGTGAACAGCATGAATACCGGACGGCGCTCACCCTGCCGAAACTCGAGCGCATTGGCCCGTGCCAGCGAGAACTGATCCGGAATTCGCCACCAGCCGAATGCAGGGCCGCGATAGTCGAGTGCGTCGGCGTCGTAGATCTTCTCGTAGCCGTAGTAGCCGCCTTCGGGCCACGCCATGCGGATCCCCGGCATCAGGCCGACCGTCCGGTAGCCGTGCGATCGAAAGCGGTGTACCAGGCTCTCGCGCTCGCTCGCCAGCAACAATCGATACATGCGGTCGTCGCTCACTTCGACACCGCTCAGCAGGCTTGCATGAGCCAGCCATGAGCCGCCGCCGAACGTGGGCGATCTGACCATCGCGGACACCATCTGGTGGTCGGTGTCGCGGACGATGCGACTCAACCGCTCTCGACTCGCGCCCAGCCGACCAGCGAAAGCTTCCCGATCGAACGTCGTCGCGCCGTAGGATTCGATGAACATCACCACGACATCGGCGTCGGCAACATGGTCGAGCGTCGAGGGGACCAGCGGGTCGCGTGCGAAATCCTCTGTCGACCGGGGGTTCAGGATCGTACCCAGCAACGCGATCTGTTCGGTCGCCATCCGCGTGACAGGCGTGGCGAACCAGTGGCGCAGCGGCGCGCCGACCTCGGACGAACCGATGCAGAACAATGCGATGACGGCGCCATTGGCACCGAGCCACGCGGCACGCACCGGCGCGATCCGGATCGCATCGCCAGCCAGATCGATCAGCCATCGCATCGCAATGACCAGCGTGATCACGATGCCGGCAGTGGCGGTGATCGCCGCCGCGATCTGCCAGTGGCTTGCCGTCACGGCGAGCATCGCGATCACGCCCGGCAGATGCTGGGCATCCCAGTAGAGATTGATCGAACGGCCGTAGAGTGCGTGCGCGGTGACATCGACGTAACGCCCGACCACGAGCATGATCAGAACGCCGGCGAACAACTTCGTCGCGAACCACGATGCGCGTCCGCGCAACACGATCACCAGCCCGAGCGCCAGGCCGATCACCGCCGCCTCGACAGACAGTTCCCAGCGCGTGCTTATCCAGAGCGTGGGCCACACGTTGTGAAAGCTCAGCGAAAGGTTCAGCAGCACGAAGGCAACGGCTGCCGAAAGCCAGGCGCGCCTGCGTCGCCGGACCCGTGCAGCTTGCAGGTTCCAGTCGCGTCGGAAGTAATGGCCGGCGGTACGGCCCGACGAGATGATCCGAAGGTCGTCGCTGCCGCTCGAGAGATCGTGCACTATTGACGACGCGCTTCGAACTCGATGATCAGTTCGATCTCGTCACCGACCCAGCCATTGCTCACGGCGTAGTTCATGCCGTAGGCGCTGCGCGGAACGGTGCCCCGTGCGGAAACGCCCATCACCCAGGGCCGCGATTCGAACGGCGTGGCGGCAATCTCGTAACGTGCGGCCTTGTTGATCGTCGCCGCAAGCGACACGGGATTCTTCTTGCCGAGCAATTCGAGCTGGCCGGTGATGTCGAATGACCGATCGCTGTTTCGTATCGCCTCGCTCGCCTTGAAAACCATCTTCGGAAATTCCTTGCTGTTGAGAAAGTCGGCGCTGCGCAGATGGTCGTCACGCTTGCGATGATTGGTGAACACGCTGTCTGTCATGATCGTGATCTCGACGTCCGACAGGCGGCCCGTGTCCGGATCATAGGTGTACGAGCCGCTCGTTTCCCGGAACATGCCGAGCACCCTCGAGTAGCCGATGTGCGTCACCAGGAAGCCGACCGAAAGATGTTCGGGATCGATCACGTACCGTTCGGGCGCCGCCACTGCAACCTGATTCGACAACAGGGCCAGCGTTCCGGCGAAGGCAAGCGCACCAGGCGACCATCGGCGACGGCCCGGTTCGATGCGACGCGTGTCGATCGACGATGGATCCGGGAACGTGTGGCGAAATGCATTCATGGCGGTTCCGTGAAGCGGGAGATCGAGGCCGGCGCGAGCGAGGCGCGCTACGCGCTGCGATGCGCCACGCGTGAATTGCGCCGTAGCCAGTCGATATCGACGGCAAAAGAGTAGCAGAGCACCAGCAGCCCTGCGTAGGCCACCCACTGGCTCGCAGGGGCGGTGACGACGGGTGCCAGCGCGACCAGCAGCGTCACGCCCTGGATCACGCAGACGGTCTTGCGGCGCATGCTGGGCGGCAGCGGCGCATTCATCCAGGGCCAGAGCATGGCTGCAAGCACGAAGCCGTATCGTGCGAAGCCGGCCAGCAGGATCCAGACGTTCGCCTTGTCGAATTGCCAGACCAGTATCGCGAGCACGAGGATCAGCAGCGCGTCGGTTTCCATATCGAAGCGCGCACCCAGGGCGCTCGCACAATCGCGTCGCCTCGCCAGCCAGCCGTCGATGCCGTCC
>JBGSTN010000634.1:0-10665 GCA_041736455.1 Burkholderiaceae bacterium
GCCACGGCAAACGGCGCTGCCACTGCCATTGGCGCGGCCACCGAAAGTGGCGCGGCAAAGAGTCGGTCGGCCCTTCACACGGATGCCATACGCATCGCCGCCGCGCGTCAGCTGCCCGTCGATCCGACCAAGATTTCGCCCAAGCTGGGCGAGCTGCTGCTCGCGTCGGGCAAGATGAACAAGGAAACGGTCGCCCGCGTCCTTCATCGACAGAAGAAGTTCCCCGATCGCCGCTTCGGCGAGCTCGCCGTCGCGCGCCGGTTTGCATCGCAGCGCGATGTCGACGCGGCGCTGGCGCTGCAGTTCGGCTATACGACGGCGACCGGGACCGAAGCGGGATTGTCGACCGAGATCGCGGTCGCGCACACGCCTTACAGTCCTTTCGCGGAAGTGCTGCGCGGACTGCGCAGCCAGCTGATCCTCAACTGGTTCGACGGTTCGTTGCAGCAGAGTTCGCTCGCGGTGACGAGTGTCGATCCGGGTGACGGCAAGAGCTTCATCATCGCCAATCTCGGCGTCGTGTTCTCGCAGCTCGGCGAACGCACGTTGATCATCGACGCGGACCTGCGCAACTCGTCGCAACACCGGAAGTTCGGCCTGCGCAACAAGATGGGGCTTTCGGGCCTTCTCAGCGGCCGCGCCGGCGTCGAGGAGATCATGGCGATTCCGGGCCTGAGCAATCTCGCCGTGCTGCCGGCCGGTCCGTTGCCTCCGAATCCCCAGGAGCTGCTGGGCCGCGAAGTGTTCGGTCAATTGATCAACGCGCTGGCCAAGAGCTTCGACGTGATCCTGATCGACACGCCAGCCGCGCAGATGTCCACGGACGCGCAGATCATTGCCCAGCGCACGCGGGGCGCGGTGATCGTCGGTCGCAAGGACAAGACGCGAATGGCCGAAATCGAACAACTGGGTCAGGTGCTGAACGGGTCCGGCGTGAAGGTGCTGGGTTCCGTCCTCAACGAGTATTGACCCGCCACGGCGCGCGGCCGTTGCCGTTCGTCGCCGCGCGGGTCGCTCGCCTGCATCTGTCGAAACATTACGAGCGCGAGGCATCGTCTTGTCGGAACGCCGACTGAGTATCGAGTTGCCGGGTGAACATCAGCTCACTCCCTGGCTGATCGGCGGCGGGTTCGCGCTCGCCGGGATCGTTCTCGGCTATATCGTCGCCGCAGGCAGTCCGATCGTGATCGCCGTGACGATAGGCGCGGTTTTCGGGATCCTGCTGCTGAACGCGCTGCATGTCGCCGTCTGGGTGCTGCTGGTCGGTGTTTTCCTCGTCAGTGGCCCGTTGTTCATGTTCGTGCCTGCAATCGTCAAGACCGGATGGCTCTTCTCGATCCTGGGATTCTTTCTTGCCGGCGCCGCGATGCTCTATCCGGTGCTGGGCAGGCATCAGCCGCACGGACCCTTGCCGCTGTTCGTCTATCTCGGCATCGCCTATGTCGTGTGGGCGACGAGTCTGTCGATCTTCTCGGCCGGATCGCTGATCGAGATCATCAGTGGCGTCAAGAGGTACTTCCAGTTCTGGGGCCTGTTCTTCGCACTTGCGGTCGTGCCCTTCAGCCGCCAGATGGTCAATCGCTGGATGCTCTTCTTCGGTGTGCTGATGCTGTTCCAGCTGCCTGCGACGGTGATGCAACGACTGCTGCTGGTGCCCTATCTTGCCGTCGTCAATGCGAACCTGGAAGGCTTCGTGCCGATCGACGCGGTGGTCGGTACGTTCGAAGGGGCATTGGACGGCGGGGGCGCCAGTTCGGTCCTGTCGCTCTTCCTCGTGCTAGTGATCGCATGGCTGCTGAGCGCGCGACGAGACGATGCGATCACGCCCGCCAGGTTCTGGACCTTGCTCGTGCTGGCGGCCCTGCCCCTAGGCCTGGGTGAAACGAAGATCGTCATCGTGTTGTTGCCGTTGGCGATCGCGATGGTGTATCTGGATCTCGTCGTCCGGCGACCCGGCATGTTCCTGCTGGGTACGCTGTTCGCCGTGATCGTCACGCTCGGATTCGCCTACATCTACTTCGTCGTCCAGGTGCCTGATTCCCGCGACATGACGATTGCACAGCGCCTGCAGGAGACGGTCGACTACAACTTCGGCAACGTCGGCTACTTCGCCGGCCGGGGACTCAATCGATTCACGGCAATCGTGTTCTGGTTCAGAGAGCACGGCTGGAACGATCCGGTCGCGACCATCTTCGGCCATGGACTGGGCAGCGCCTATGGCGGCGACGGTACCGCGCCGTTGACCGGACATGTCAACGATCGCTATCCCGAGAAACTGATTGGTCAGACGTCGGCGAGCTCGATGCTGTGGGATCTCGGCGCCCTCGGTTTCCTCCTGTTCATCGGCATGTTCGCGGCAGCGTGGCGAACGACTCATCGGCTCGTGGCGGCTGCCGAACCGGGCACCGATCGTGCACTCTGCCGCACGCTGCTGGCTTCGCTCGCCTGCGCGTTGCCGATGCTGTTCTACTGGGACGGCATCACCGTCGTGCCATCGCACCAGACATTGACGATGTTGACGCTGGGGCTGGTTGCCTGGCGCTCACGTCACTAGCGGCGAACGCCCGCTGGATGCCGCGTTCGTCGGTGTGCCGGCACTAGCGGGCCACGCCGGTGTCGAGTGGGGGTGGATTGCTGCGCAGCGTGTCGACCGATATCGCCCGCGAAGGTCCCGGATAATCCTGGCGCGCGACATTGAGCGTGGCGAAGTTGAACGACTGCCACGACGACGTCAGACGCTTGCTTCGCGACAGCCCGACGCCAGGAGGCATTGCATCGCGATAGTGCGTGGTGGGCGTCGGATAGAAATCGGCGCCGCTCTGGAACAGCCAGACTGCCTGGTCGCGATCGTCGGGTCGATCCGGATCGGCGATGACCAGCCGCGCCTCGACCGTCGCGAAGACGGCGGCGAAATCCTCGACCGAGTCGGCGATGCTGATCGGCCCCTCGCCGACGATCCCGTGATAGGTGTGTGGTGCGCCGCGCCTCACACGTATGGCGAGCGACCGTGGCGCGGCCGATGACGGCGGCGCAGTCGCATCATCGATGTCGACGTCGCCCTTGACCCAGGTGATATCCCGCTTGGTTGCGAGAAACCACGTCATTCGATGCTCGCCGGAGATGACCCGCCAGGTATCGCGCGCACGACTGAGATACCACGACCGTGGATGGCGGACCTGAACGCGGACATTGTCAGCGCGATTGCCTTCACCCTCGAAGATCACGAACCACTGGACGAACGCGCGCCAGAAGTCGCACGACTTGTGGACGGCAAGCGCATCGCTCTGACGCCACCACGCTGGTGCGTTGCACCCCCGTGAGTCGGTCGCCATGGCCAGAACGGCCGGTACAGGTGCGGATGCCCATCCATAGTCGGGTATGCCCAGCAGTCGTGCATCGTTCGGCAGAGCCATGTCGTCGATGATCGTCTGCACCGAATTGCGCGCCGGTGCGCCGGCAGGCATCTCCCAATGCCTGGGTGTTGCCGCTGTTTCCGGCTGCGACGCACCGAGCGACAGCACGGGCCAGGGCGCAATAGAGGAGAACACGAAAGCGAGCGCTGCAGCGGAAGCGATGTTCATGACACGTATTGGTCGATGTTCGCGCATGATGGACGAGTCACCGTGAGATCACCTCGCGCGGTGCGACGGCAGGTTCGAATGCCGCCTGCCGGTTACAGACGGATACCTGCCCGGTCTGTATGGAGAGCATTGTTTACAGCGACGGACGCGGGCACATTGTCGCGTCGTCTCTCTGTCTGACCTGAACGATGTGATTGGCGTCATGTAGTCGGTTTGTTCAGTTTCTTTCAAAGACATTTGCAGCAATTCCGCGCGTTCGTTTTCGCGGGAAACATTCGAACAAAGGAACACCGTCGACATTCTTTACGTTGCGCGCGGTAACTTGTAGCTGAACTTGACTATTTGTATCCATATCTTCGACGGTTTGACTGTGTGTAGGAATTAAGTCCCCCAGCGCGTCGGCAATGTACGTTACATTCTCGCGGCGATGCGGTATCGATGCTGAAAAATGTCGATCGGCGCAAACCGTTTTCCGTGTCGGACACTCCGACGCGCCAGGCGATCATGTGCGGGAGCAAGTGTTGAAGAAGATCTATGTGGCGGGTGCTGGTGGAATGCTCGGCAAGGCTTTCCACACGGTATTTCGTGGGAGCTATGAACTCCGTTGCACGGACAAGGATGTCAACGAGGAGTGGCTTGGTCTGCTCGATTTCCGGGATCTCTCCGCTTATCGAAAAGACGTCGCCGCATTCGCGCCCGACTATCTGTTTCATCTGGGTGCACACACCGATCTCGAGTACTGCGAGAAGAACATCAGCGATGCATACGCGACGAACACGACCGCTGTCGAGAACGCCGTGTGGATTGCCAACGAACTGGACGTACCACTGCTGTACATCAGCACGGCCGGCATCTTCGACGGCTCCAAGGACACGTTCGATGATTGGGATCTGCCCAACCCGATGGGTCACTATGCGCGGTCGAAATACGCAGGCGAGCAGTATGTGATCCAGAACGCACGTCGTCACCTGGTCTGTCGCGCCGGCTGGATGATGGGCGGCGGTCCGCGCAAGGACAAGAAGTTCATCGCCAAGCTGATGAAGCAATTGAAAGAGGGCAAGACCGAACTCAATGTCGTCACGGACAAGCTCGGTACGCCGACCTACACGATGGACTTCGCGTCCAACGTGAAGGCGCTGCTCGAGGCCGAGTACTGGGGTCTCTACAACATGGTTTGCGAGGGCGTCACCAGTCGCCTGGAAGTTTCTCACGAACTGATCAAGGTGCTTGGTCTGACGGGTCGCGTGCGGATCAATGAAGTCACCTCCGAATTCTTCAGCAAGCAATTCTTCGCGCCACGCCCGGATTCCGAACGCTTGATCAATCGCAAGCTCGCACTGCGCAACATGAATCACATGCGCGACTGGCGTGTAGCGCTCGCCGAGTATGTCAACGCCGAGTACAAGGATTACCTTTGATGTCTGCTTCGATCCGGAAAGTGAGCCAACGCCGGTTCTCCCGCAAGCTGCGCATTGCGGCGTTCGCGTTCCGATCCGTGCCGATGCGAGATGGTTGCGCTGGCGCCGACAAGTTCGCGTCCGAGCTGTTTCCGCGCCTGGCTGCGCGCGGCCATTCGGTCGTCGCATACAACCGGTTGTTCAAGGGCGAGCAACCCATTGGCGACGAATACAAGGGCGTCGTCACGCGCAACTTCTACACGCCGACGCGAAAGAAGGGTTTCGATACGCTGATCCATTCCTGCAAGGCCACCTGGGACATCATTCGCAATGACACGGCCGATGTCGTGCATCTGCAGAATGGCGGCAACAGCATCTTCGCACTGGTCCTGCGCATGTTCGGCAAGAAGGTGTTTCTCAGCCAGGATGGCGTGGATTGGAAGCGCGCGAAGTGGCCCTGGTATGGTCGCCTGTATCTTCGCCTGATGGCGTACCTCACGGCATGGGCACCCAATGCGGTGATCTTCGACAATGTGTTCGTGAAGGCCGAATTCGAGCAGCGTTTCAAGCGCACCTACGATTTCATTCCATTCGGTTCCGAGGTTGCCGACACCGATCTGGACGAGTCCATTCTCGATCAACTCGGGCTCGAGCGGGGTGAGTACTTCCTATTCGTCGGGCGCTTCATTCCCGACAAGGGGCTGCATTACCTGATTCCTGCGTTCGAGAAGACGAAGACCACCAAGAAGCTCGTACTCATCGGCGGTGCGCCGAATCCGTCCGACTACGAGAAGGGTCTCGCGAGCACGAAGGATCCGCGCATCCTGATGCCTGGCTATCTGTACGGAAGCCGCACGCATGCGCTGATGAAGAACGCCTACGCCTATGTGCAACCTTCGGATATCGAAGGATTGTCGCCGGTCTTGCTCGAAGCGATGGCGCTGGGCGCGTCGATCATCTGCAGCAACATTCGCGAGAATCGCTACGTCGTCGATGACACCGCGTTGCAGTTCCGCCAGGGCGACATCGACGATCTCGCCGAAAAACTCGAATGGGCCGTTGCCAGTCCGCAGGCCATGCGCGAGAACGCCTTGCTCGGCCAGGAACGGGCGTTGTCCGAGTTCAGCTGGGATGCCGTGGCCGAGGCGCACGAACGGCTTTTCCTCGACAAGCGCACGGTTCGCAGCACCGCGCACGACGTGTTCGAGGACACTCAGATGCGCGAATCGCGCGGGTTCGGCTGATCTCGAATCGCCGCGGCTGATTCCGATCCTCCGCGGCTGATCTGGATCCTTCGCGGCTGATTCCGATCCGTCCCGAACGGCGCCGAGATGCTGCGCACTCAGACGCGGTGGCGAATCCGGTCGTAGAGCGCTTCGATCCGGGACGAATAGAGTGCACGGCTGAAGTGCTGTTCGACGAATTCGCGGCCGGCGCGTCCCAGTTCGGCAAGTTCATGGTCTTGCATGCCGGCCGCCTCGATCAGCACCCGGCTCAACGACTCCACATTGCCGGCTTCGAACGTCCATCCGGTGCGAGCGGGCTGGATCAGTTCCGGGATGCCACCGATCGCACTGCCGATCGCCGGCTTGCCCAGCGCAGCGGATTCCAGAACACTGATCGGCGCGTTTTCGTACCATTCCGAAGGCAGGACGGTGGCACGTGCGCCGCGAATCAGATCGTGCAGATCGGATCCCGACTTGAATCCGACGAATCGGGCATCGCATCCGGACTCGGCGGCCAACGCTTCGTACGACTGGCGCATTGGTCCGGTACCGGCCACGACGAGCTTCACGTTCGCTCGTGCGCAGGCGCGAATCAGCGTACCGACACCCTTGATCGGCGCCAATCGTCCGAAGAACAGAAAGTAGTCGCCAGGTTCGAACTCGGGTCGGAATCGATCGCTGTCCAGCCAGTTGGGAATGTATTCGAACGCATCGGTCGCCCATCCCCATTCGACGAACTTGTCGAGGAAGAAACGGCTGGGCACGACGATGCAGTCGACATGACGCTGGTAACTCTGCAGCGCACGGTGCGTGAACGACTCGAGCGCGACGATCGCGCTTTCCGTCACGGAATCATGGACGCAACGCTGGATGACCGCATTGGCATAGTTGCCGCCTTTGCAGCGCTCGCATACCTGGCCGTTGGCATACATGCTGTAGCTCGGGCACGCCAGTTTCAGGTCGTGCGCCGTCATCACGACGGGTACCTTCGCCTTGGCCAGGGTCCACAGGATCGCTGGTGACAGGTGATGGTAGATATTGTGCAGGTGGGCGATGTCGGGTCTGAACCCCGCAAGCAGGCCCTCCAGCTTGCGTTGTGCCTCACGCGACCAGATGAGCTTGGTCGCCATCACTGCCTTCCGAGGCAACGAGTAATCCTTTCCCCGCTGCAACTCGTCGACGAAATGTTGCGACCAGGGCGATGACTCGTTGTCCGGGTGATTCATCGCGAAATAGGCGTTCTCCCACCCGTTCTCTGCCATCAGGCTGGCGTGGGCGAAATAGACGGCGTCGGCTCCGCCGCGGCGGTAGTGATAGTTGTTGATGTTGAGCAGGCGCGCCATGTCGGGAACCTTCAACGGGCCGCAAGCAGGCGCTGATAGACCGCGAGCACCTTGTCGGCGATCCGTGCGTAAGTGCGGTTCGCCAGCACCCAGTCACGACCATGTTCGCCCATCCGCCTCGCGGCCACCGGGTCATCGAGACATTGCAGGATGCCCTGCGTGAATCCTGCCACCGACCATGGTACGCAGACTCCGCCACCACTTTCGGCCAGCACGCGACTGTGCTCGGGATGATCGTTGGCGACGGTCGGCTTGCCGAAGGCGAGATACTCGACCAGCTTGGTAGGCGACGCGACGCGAAGGATCCGGTTCGTGAAGAAAGGCGAGACGCAGACATCGGCCTGTGCGAGGCGCTGCCAGGCCTGTTCGATCGGGATGAAACCGGTGAACTCGAACCGGTCGGCGAGCCCGCTGTCGGCGACCCTCGTCTCCAGCCGCGCACGATCGGTGGCATCCAGTCCTTCGCCGATGATCAGGAAGCGCGCAGCCGGGCGCACCCGTCCGACCGCCACGAATGCGTCGATCATGGTTTCCAGACGCCTGCCGCGGAACAAGGTGCCCAGGTAGAGCACCGTCTGGGTGTCGCCGATATGCCCGGTCGACGGTGCCGGCTGTGGGGGACGGAACTCGCGCACGCGTTCGGCGATTCCCATCGGCACCGGTGTCATCCGGTCCAGTGCCAGTCCATAGGCTTCGTGAAGATCGAGCTTCATCTGTTCCGACTGCACGAAGCAGTGATCGGCATGACGCATCGCGATCCGGTAGAGCAGGGTGACGCCTATCGTGCCGCTCAATCGCTCGTAGGCACCGCGCAAGCCACCTTCTTCGCGTCCCAGATCGAGTGAATGTTCCGGAAACGGGTAGGAGAGCCAGACCGTGAAGACGCGGCCGCGCAACCTTGCGACGACCAGTGCCACGACCGCGGCGAAATACTTGTCACGGACCTGGATCACGTCGATCGGCCGCCACAGGAAACGCAGGATCATCGCTGCGTCGAGCAGCCAGTACGCGAGCATGCAGAGTGCCTTGCCCGGCGGACCGAAACGAGTCGTCCACGGCGGCACGATCACCGGAACGCCTGCGATCGCTTCACGCCGGAAGCCGCCCTCGCGTCGATTCCGGGCGTACCACTCCTGTTCGACGCCTCGCTTTCGCAATTCGTGGAAGAACAGATCGACGACGTCGACCAGCTTGAGCGGAAAGTCCTCGTTGGTCGAGCAATAGAGACGGATCGGCGCAGTCAAGGCAGGCACTCGAAGCGGCGCGCATCGCGGAAGGTCGACATGACGTTCAGGTCCGGTTGGCGGCGGAATTCTCACCAGTGTCAACGGGCCGGCGAGGCAACTTCATGATTTCACGCAGGATACTGAGCTCGCCGGCGTCGATGGGTCGTGTGATCGCCAGCAGCCCCGCCAGGACGAGCATGCCGACGACGATCAGCCAGGGCCAGCTCAACGCGTCGCGAGCGAGGGCGACGATCGCCATGGTCGTCCCGGTCAACGCCGCGATCTTGATCAGCCCTTCCCAGCTCATTCTGTAGTCGAACCCCGCCGTGCCCAGGCGGCGTATCAAGACCATCGAAGCGGCGATCAGCCCCAGCACGTGCGAGACGGGCAGCGCATAGACACCCAGCCAGGGGAGGGCGAGCACACCCGGTATCACCGAGACGATCAGCACCGTATGTGCGTAGATCAACGGCGAATTCTGTTCGACCGTACTGGTGGCGATATCGAGAACCTGCCGCCAGCTCGCCAACGCCATGAGCACGGTCATCAGGATCAGCAGATCTCGGGCCTGTTGATCGAACTTGCCTTTCGAAATCAGGTCGATGACTTCGCCACCACCGGCGAAGATGCAGACCAGGAAGAAAGCGAGCAGCGCGACATTGACCTTGAGAATGAGGTTGGTCACGACGACCACGTCTTCGAAGCGCTGGTTGCGGGCATATCTGGCCGCCAGCACGGGTCTGATCATTCCCTGCAACAGTTGCGCCGGCAAGTAACGATTCAACAGATCGATGACCCATTGACCGAAACCGAACAGTGCCACCTGCGACGCGACCAGCTGCGAGCCCACGATGAGTCTGTCGGTCGATCCGCCGAAAGGCAGCACGAGCATGTGCTGCACATAACCCTTGGCCGCGTAGTCCGACATGCGTCGAAGGTTGCGCACGATCCAGCCGTCGTCGTCTTCCGTGGCCGCATGCGGTTGCGACGGCATGTTCCTCAAGAGGCCGGAAAGCATCAACGCACCGCCGATGACGTCGGTGACGATCTCGACGATGATCACCGTGGTCAGTTCGATCACACCGTGGTAGGCCATCGCGGCGAGCAACGCGAAACGCATGATCGTGATCAGGCTGAAACTGAACTGGGCGATCCCCTGCAGCAGCATCGATTCGAGCAGGCTGAACAACGTGAACAGCACCGTGCGGATCAGGACCGCCCAGAGATAGAGCCGGAACGCGCTTTCCCACCCTTCCAGTCCGATTGCCGCACTCAACGGGGCGGCGAACGCATACATCAGTGCGATCGTTATCGCCAGCACGAGCACGCGCAGGCCGACCAGTTTGAAGACGAGTTCACGGAACGTCGCGTTGAGATGCAATGCGTACACTTCCGGCACATAGCGTGCCATCACGTGGATCAAGCCAACACCGGTCACGGCGGCCACGAGATCGACAAGACCGAACAGGATCGAGTATGCGGCGAATTGTTCGATGGGCAGTGCGCGGACCAGCAGGACGAAGGTGCCGATTCCGGTGATCGATGTCAGGGCCTTGCCGACGAGAAAATGCACCAGGCCACGCCTGATCTGGGCGCCACCATATCGGTCGTGCTCTTCGGGATTACCTGCGTCGATCATGGTCGCCGTCGTGACGGGTCGAGGTGAACCCGTGGAAGCCTCGCGGCCAGTCTGTGTTCGCAACGACCTCCCGTCACGGCCTGGATGACCGGGAACATGCTGATGAAGGCTGAAGCCGGCAAAATGTTAACAGACAGGTCGGCTCGCCCACTGTGTGTTTTCACACCATCGCGGTACGGCGCGGCAGCGTGTACGCCATGATTGCCGGCACGTCGCGCCGTGGAAGCAGACACAGAACGGGCCGGCGGTGCGC
>JBGSTN010000639.1:0-8637 GCA_041736455.1 Burkholderiaceae bacterium
TGCTCGAGAGCAATGCGAAACGTGCCGACGAACATCTCGTGCTCGACGACCTGCGCCGCGCGACGAAGGTCGTGGCCCGGACGCTGCGCGAGATGCTCGGGGGTCAGGTCTGACATTCGGGGGTCAGGTCTGACATTCGGGGGTCAGGTCTGACATTCGCCAGACCAGCATCCGCCTGATCGGCAGCTCCCGACGCACCTGGCGATTCAGGGCTCGCGCAGCCACCATTCGCCATCGAGTGCCTGCTGCAGGTGGTCGATGAATTGAGTCACCTTCTGCGGCACCAGCTTGGGCGATGGAAAGACGGCGTGCACCTCCTGGCCCGGCAATCCATGGTCGGTCAAGATCGGGCACAAGGCTTTACTGGCGATCGCCTTGCGCGCCACGTACCAGGGCAGGATCGCCACGCCCATGCCCTGCATGGTGGCCGCGAGCACGGTGGTCAGATTGTTCGTACGAAGTGGACCGCTGACCGGCTGCGCAATCATCCGTTCGCCGGGAGGCGAAACGCGCCAGTGATCGTCGCCTTGTACGCTGCTGTAGACGATGCAGGCATGATCGGCGAGCTCGACGGCCCGCCGGGGTTCGCCACGGGTGCGCAGGTATTCGGGCGCGGCGACCATCACCCAGGGATTGGCGCCCAGGTAGCGCGCACCGAGTGACGAATCGGCCATCTGCCCGAGCCGGATCGCCAGGTCGATGCCTTGTTCGATCAGGTCGACGTAGCGGTCATCGAAACTGAGGTCGACCTTGATCTCCGGGTTCGCCTGCATGTAGCGCAGCACGATGGGCACCAGGATCCGCCTGCCGAAAGCGACCGACGTGCTGATGCGCAACTGGCCGCGAACGATGCCCTGTCCGAGCGCTGCAAGATTCTCCGCATCGTCGATGGCACGCTCGACGACCTTGCACTTGTCGTAGTAGAGCGAGCCGATCTCGGTCGGCGCGACGCCGCGCGTCGAGCGGTGCAGCAGCCGCACGCCGAGACGATCTTCGGTGGCCGCGATGGCCTTGGTTGCGGTCGGCTGGGTGATGCCGAGTTCGGCAGCGGCCTTGCTGAAGCTGCCCGTCTCCACGACACGGATGAAGAGTTGCACGGAATCGACGCGGTCCATGCGCGGGATTCTAGACTGAAGACATCCCGGCACGCGGTGGCGCCCGGTACCTCGATCGCGGCATAGCGCTTATGCGCAGGCTGGGATTCCCCGCGCGCGCACGTTCGCCGAATATCACGCCATCAGACTCGACAGGAGACGATGATGGCAAGGATGACGGCCGCGATGGCGGCAGTGCAGGTGATGGAAAAAGAGGGTATCACCCAGACCTTCGGCGTGCCCGGTGCGGCGATCAATCCGCTCTACGCCCAACTGCGCGAACGCCAGTCGATCACTCACGTGCTGGCGCGGCATGTCGAGGGTGCCTCCCACATGGCCGAGGGTTTCACGCGCGCACGTGCCGGCAACATCGGTGTCTGCATCGGCACGTCCGGCCCGGCTGGCACCGACATGATCACCGGCCTGTATTCTGCGCAGGCCGACAGTATCCCGATCCTGTGTATCACCGGCCAGGCGCCACGGGCGCGCCTGCACAAGGAAGACTTCCAGGCGGTGGACATCGCGAGCATTGCCAAGCCGGTCACCAAATGGGCGACGACGGTCCTCGAACCCGCCCAGGTGCCACGCGCTTTCCAGCAAGCCTTTCACTTGATGCGTTCGGGTCGGCCCGGGCCGGTGCTGATCGATCTTCCGTTCGACGTGATGATGGCCGAGATCGAGTTCGATATCGAGACCTACGAACCGCTGTCCGTCTACAAGCCCACCGCGAGCCGCCGGCAGATCGAGAAGGCGCTCGAGATGCTGGTGAGCGCCGAACGTCCGTTGATCGTGGCCGGGGGCGGCATCATCAATGCCGATGCATCGGCGCTGCTGGTCGAGTTCGCCGAGGCGACCGGCATTCCGGTGATTCCGACGCTGATGGGTTGGGGCACGATTCCCGATGACCACCCGTTGATGGCCGGCATGTGCGGTCTGCAGACCAGCCACCGTTATGGCAACGCCAACATGCTCGCCAGCGATTTCGTGCTCGGCATCGGCAACCGCTGGGCCAACCGGCATACCGGAAGCCCCGACGTCTACTGCAAGGGCCGTCGATTCATTCACGTCGATATCGAACCGACGCAGATCGGCCGGGTGTTCGCGCCCGACTACGGCATCGTGTCCGACGCGAAGGCTGCGCTGCAGTTGTTCGTCGACGTGGCGAAGGAATGGCGCTCGGCCGGCAGACTGCACGACTGGTCCGGCTGGGCTGCCGAATGTGAGGCGCGCAAAGGCTCGCCCGAGTTTCATCGCAAGACGAACTTCGATACCGTGCCGATGAAGCCGCAACGTGTCTACCAGTGCATGAACAATGCGTTCGGCCGGGACGTCACCTACGTCTCCACGATCGGTCTCAGCCAGATCGCGGGCGCGCAGTTCCTGCACGTCTATCAGCCCCGGCACTGGATCAACTGCGGTCAGGCGGGACCGCTCGGCTGGACGATCCCTGCGGCGCTCGGCGTGCGGGCCGCCGATCCGTCGCGCAAGATCGTCGCGCTGTCCGGTGACTATGACTTCCAGTTCATGATCGAGGAACTCGCGGTCGGCGCGCAGTTCAAGCTGCCCTATATCCACATCGTGGTCAACAACAGCTACCTCGGCCTGATCCGGCAGAGCCAGCGTGGTTTCACGATGGACTACTGCGTGCAACTCGGTTTCGACAATATCAACGCGGAGCCGGGCGACGTGACGGCGCAGGGATATGGCGTGGACCACATCAAGGTGGTCGAAGGTCTGGGTTGCAAGGCGATCCGGGTGCACAGGCAGGAGGAAATCGCACCGGCGATCCGGCAGGCGGAGGCCTGGATGACGCAATTCCAGGTGCCGGTCGTGATCGAGATCATCCTCGAGCGCGTGACCAATATCGCGATGGGTACGGAAATCGACAACGTCGTCGAATTCGAAGAGGTGGCCGTTCGCAAGGCCGATGCACCGACCGCGGTGTCCGTGCTCGATTGACGGGAGGAGTACGCGATGAACATGGAAGCACGGAAGCTGGGCTTCATCGGCCTCGGCATCATGGGCAAGCCGATGGCGCTCCAGTTGCTGAAGGCAGGCCATCCGATGTTCGCCTTCTCGCGATCTTCGGTGCCCGACGAGATCGTGCAGGCCGGCGCCCAGCCCTGCAATAGCGCGCTCGACCTGGCCCGCCAGGCCGACATCATCTTCATCATGGTGCCCGATACCCCCCATGTGGCCGACGTGCTGTTCGGCGACCAGGGTGTCGCCGCCGGCCTCACACCGGGCAAGACGGTCGTCGACATGAGTTCGATCTCGCCGATCGAGACGAAGGCCTTTGCCAGCAGGATCAACGCCCTCGGTTGCGACTATCTCGACGCGCCGGTCTCCGGCGGGGAAGTCGGCGCGCGGAATGCAACGCTCTCGATCATGGTCGGCGGCGACGAAGCGGTCTTCGAGCGGATCAGGCCGCTGTTCGAGTCGATGGGCAAGAACATCACGCTGGTGGGCGGCAACGGCGACGGGCAGACCGCCAAGGTCGCCAATCAGATCATCGTCGCGCTCAACATCGAAGCGGTCGCCGAAGGCTTGCTGTTCGCGGCACGCGCGGGGGCCGATCCGGCGCGCGTCCGACAGGCCTTGATGGGCGGCTTCGCGTCGTCGAAGATCCTCGAGGTGCATGGCGAGCGGATGGTCAAGCGCACATTCGACCCGGGCTTCCGGATCGAGCTGCATCAGAAAGACCTCATCCTGGCGCTGGCGAGCGCACGGGCGCTGGGGCTGAGTTTGCCCAACACGGCGACCGCCCAGGAGCTGTTCAATGCCTGCGCGGCGCACGGCGGCAAGGGCTGGGACCATTCGGCGATGGTGCGGGCGCTCGAGAAACTGGCCAACTTCGAGATCGGCCAGGCGACGGACTGACCGCAGGCTCATCCCGGCGTGTGCGAACATTGGTTCCCAGAGTCTGGACGTGACACACTGCGCGGCATCGCCCCGCAATCTCCAGAACCAGAACACGCAACAGGACACTCCAATGGATCGAGACAACGCGCCCTTGTCCGCAGCCGAACAGGCCTTGCGCGACGCGGCCTACGAATACCACCGTGCGCCGACCCGCGGCAAGATCGCGGTGAATCCCACCAAACCGCTGTCGAACCAGCGCGATCTGTCGCTTGCCTATTCGCCGGGCGTCGCCTATCCCTGCCTCGCCATTGCGGCAGATCCTACGCTGGCCGCCGAATTCACCTCGCGCGGCAATCTCGTGGGCGTGATCACGAATGGCACCGCCGTGCTGGGCCTGGGCAATATCGGACCGCTCGCTGCCAAGCCCGTGATGGAAGGCAAAGGTTGCCTGTTCAAGAAATTCGCCGGCATCGACGTGTTCGACATCGAGCTTGCGGAAACCGATCCGGACAAGCTGATCGAGATCATTGCCGCGCTCGAACCGACGCTGGGCGGCATAAACCTGGAAGACATCAAGGCACCCGAGTGCTTCTACATCGAACGGGCGCTGAAGGAGCGGATGAAGATCCCCGTCTTCCATGACGATCAGCACGGCACCGCGATCATCTCCGGCGCTGCCCTGCTCAACGGTCTCGAACTGGTAGGCAAGGATATCGGCACGATCAAGCTGGTCGTCTCGGGTGCCGGGGCGGCGGCCATAGCATGCCTGGACGTGATGGTCGACCTGGGCGTGAAGCTCGAGAACATCTACGTCGTCGACTCCAAGGGTCTCATCCAGCAATCGCGCCAAGACGTGCAGCGCGGCAAGCTCGATGCGAGCAAGCGTCGCTACTGCCAGCAGACCGATGCGCGCACGCTCGCTGACGTGATGGTCGATTGCGATGTGTTCCTCGGCTGTTCGGCGCCCGGCGTGCTTACCCAGGCGATGGTCGTCACGATGGCGGAAAAGCCGATCATTCTCGCGCTCGCCAATCCCGAACCCGAGATCAGGCCGGAACTGGCCCGCGCCGTCCGGCCCGACTGCATCATCGCGACGGGTCGCTCCGATTATCCGAACCAGGTCAACAACGTTCTCTGCTTTCCGTACATATTCCGCGGTGCGCTCGACTGCGGCGCATCGAAGATCACCGAAGCGATGAAACTGGCCTGTGTGCGCGAGATCGCCGCCCTGGCCAAGGCCGAGATCAGCGACGAAGTGGCGGCCGCCTATGTCGAGCACGACCTGCGTTTCGGCCCCGAATATCTGATTCCGAAACCGTTCGATTCGCGACTGATCCTGCGCATCGCGCCGGCGGTTGCGAAGGCCGCCGCTGAAAGTGGCGTGGCGACGCGCCCGATCGCCGATCTCGATGCCTACCGTCAGTCCTTGTCGCGCTTCGTCTACCAGACTGGCATGGTGATGCGGCCGCTGTTCGCGGCCGCCAAGGCACAGCCGGTCCGCATCGTCTATGCCGAGGGTGAAGACGAACGCGTGCTGCGTGCCGCGCAGGTGGTGATCGACGAAGGGCTCGCCAGGCCCATCCTGATCGGGCGACCCGCCGTGATCGAGGCGCGCATCGCGCGCGCCGGCCTGCAGATCAAGTCCGGTCGGGATTTCGAGCTCATCGACCCGGAAGACGACTCCCGCTTTCGACGTTACTGGGAAACCTACTATCGCCTGGAAGCGCGCAACGGCATCACGCCCGAGATGGCGAAGGCGGCAATGCGCCGCTCCAGCACCACGGTCGCGGCACTGATGGTCCGGCTCGGCGATGCCGAAGGCATGTTGTGCGGCCTGGTCGGTCGTTTCGATGCCCACATGGAGAATGTCAGCGACGTGATCGGTCGCCGTTCGGAAGCCAGTGTCTGGGCGACGATGAATGCCGTACTGCTAGAGCGGCACACGCTGTTCATCGCCGACACGTTCGTCAACGACGACCCCGATGCCGCTCAACTGGCGGAAATCGCCGAGATGGCCGTCGAGGCGGTGGCGCGATTCGTCGTGCAACCCCGCGTCGCCTTCCTGTCGCATTCGATGTTCGGCAGCAGCAAGCGGGCCAGTGCGAAGAAGATGCGCAAGGCACGTGATCTTTTCGTCGCACGCATGCCGGACGTGCCTGCCGACGGCGAATTGAATGGCGATGCGGCGCTGCTCGATCGACCCGCCGATTCGCTCTTGCCGGATGCCACGCTCGACAGGAGCGCCAATGTCCTGATTCTGCCCAACCTGGATGCCGCCAATATCCTGTTCAACGTCTTGAAGGTGACCGGCGGGCATGGCGTGACGGTGGGTCCGATCCTGCTGGGTGGCAATGCGCCCGCGCATATCCTGACACCGTCGTCGACGGTACGACGGGTCGTGAACATGACAGCACTGACTGTCGCACAGGCCGGTACGTTGCAGGTCGGTACATCGCAGGCTGGTACGTCGCAGGCCAGGTGAGTCCGTTCGACGATGACGACCGGGCCGGAAGGTCCATCGGCGCGAGGGACAAGCCGTCGCGCGACGGCGGATACGCGGTGAAGGGACGGGGCCCGGGCACACGCAATTGGACTTGCCAGGCCCGCTGTTTCCCGTAACATCGGTCGGACATAACAAGGACTCTCAGGAGACAAACCATGACGTCCATCACCCGCCGGCGCGCGCTCGCCGGTCTTGCTGCTGTCACTGCGGCCTCGACCAGTGCCGTCACGCCGGGCGCACGCGCGGCACTCGGTCCTGGTGAAAAATTCGATCTGCTGATCAAGGGTGGTGATGTCCTCGACCCGAGCCAGAAGCTGCGCGGCCAGCGCGATATCGGCATTCGCTTCGGCAAGATCGCGGCCCTCGAAGCGGACATACCGATCGAGCGCGCCGAACGCGTTCTCAACGCGTCGGGCAGGGTGGTCCTGCCGGGTCTGGTCGACCTGCATGCCCATGTCTTCCCGTACGGCTCTGCGATCGGTATTCCCGCCGATGAACTGATTCCCTTCCAGGGCACCACGACCACCGTGTCGGCGGGCGATGCGGGGGGCAATACGTTCGCCGTGTTTCGACGGTACATCGCGGCACAGTCCCGCACCCGCCTTTACGCGTTCGTCCATATCGCCAATCATGGGCTGAGCGGCTTTCCGGTGCCCGAACTGTTCAATATCGACTTCGCGCGTCCCGAAACGGCTGCGCGCACCATCGCCGAGAACGCCGACATGGTGCTGGGCGTCAAGGTACGCATGTCGGAGAACGTGGTGGCCGGCCATGGCATCGAACCGCTCAAGCGCGCGATTCGCGCCTGCGAAATGTCGGGCACGAAAGCGAAGGTGATGTGCCATATCGGTGGCGTACAGACTGCTGAATTGATGAGCGATATATTGAATGCGTTGCGTTCGGGCGATATCCTGACGCACTGCTATTCGGGAGCGCCCAACAATGCCGGTCGTTTCACGAATATCGTCCAGGAAGGGAAACTGTTGCCGGCCGCCCTCGATGCAAAGAAGCGCGGCGTGGTCTTCGACGTGGGTCATGGCGGCGGCAGCTTCGATTTCACCGTGGCTCGTGCGGCGATCGACCAGGGCTGCCCGCCCGATACGATCTCGTCCGATATCCACGTGTTCTCGGCCAACTCGCCCGGCGAGCCTTATCTCAACAACGTGATGGGCAAGTTCGTGAGCCTGGGCTTCTCGCTCGACGACGTGGTGACGATGGCCACCACCAGGCCAGCGCAGGTGATCGACCGCCTGCCCGGCATGGGAACGCTTCAGCTCGGCGCTCCGGCCGACGCGACGCTGGTCGATGTGGTCACGGGTCCGGTCGAATGGGTCGATACACGCAACAACAAACTCGCAGGCAACCTGCGTATTCGCCCCGTGAGTACGGTGATTGCCGGCGTCGTCTCGGGACGGCCCTATCAGGCGCCCTTCGCAGTGCGATGACGATCGTGGCTGCCGGAAATCGCTCGGAGAACCGACCATGGAGGGTCCGGGCATGACTGACCACGGGCCGGGCTGGACGCTTCGATCGCACCGGCCCGGCGATATCGGTTGGATCATCGGATGCCATGGCGCGCTCTATGCCCAGGAGTATGGCTGGGACGCCACCTTCGAGGCACTGGTGGCCGACATCGGCGCGAAGTTCCTGCGCGAATTCGTTGCCGGACGCGAGCATTGCTGGATCGCCGAACGCAATGGGCAGAACGTGGGCAGCGCGATGGTCGTGCGAGAGTCCGACGGCGTGGCGAAACTGCGCCTTGTCATCGTGCACCCGTCCGCGCGCGGACTCGGCATCGGTCGTGCCCTCGTCGCCGAGAGCATCCGCTTCGCACGCGGCGCCGGCTATCGCAGGCTCACGCTCTGGACCAACGACATCCTGGTGGCGGCGCGCCGCATCTACGAAGTCGAGGGTTTCCAGCTGATCGAGGAGTCGCCGCATCACAGCTTCGGCCAAGATCTGGTCGGCCAGCAATGGGGCTTGACGCTTCGAGACTGACGCATCGCGTGGAGGAGATACACATGGCTCAATTCATCAACAGGAAAGAAGATATCGTCACCGAAGCCGTCGATGGCATGGTCGCGGCGGCGGGTGGCCGGTTGGCCCGGCTCGAGGGCAATCCGCATATCCGCGTCGTCGTGCGTCGCGACTGGGACCGATCGAAAGTCGCCCTGGTCT
>JBGSTN010001123.1:0-2430 GCA_041736455.1 Burkholderiaceae bacterium
GATGGCCCGCAAGCCGCGCCCCGCAGCTGCTTCGGCATAGGCGAACATCTCGTCGGGCATGCGATGCGCCGAGACGACGCGATGCTCGTGATGGATGCCGAACTCGGTGAGCAGATCGCAGGCATGCTTCATCACGCTCCAGTCACTGCTCGAACCCATGACGACTCCAACCAGCGGACCACTCATGCGCGAGTCTCCAGGTCCTGGCCCGTGATCCGACGCAACGCCTCGCGATACTTCTCGGCGGTCCTGGCAATGATCTCTTCGGGCAGTGGCGGCGGCGGCGCAGTCTTGTTCCAGCCGGGCACCGATTCGAGATAGTCACGCACGAACTGCTTGTCGTACGACGGCGGGGACGTGCCGACGACATAGGAATCGGCTGGCCAGAAGCGGGACGAATCGGCGGTCAGGATTTCATCCATCAGTACGAGCCCACCATGCCTGTCGAGGCCGAACTCGAATTTGGTATCGGCGATGATGATGCCGCGTTCGCGCGCATGAGCAGCCGCCTGACGGTACAGTTCCAGACTGGCGCTACGCACCTGATCGGCGAGTTCCGTTCCGATCATCGATGCCATCCGGTCGAACGGGATGTTCTCGTCGTGCTGGCCCGCTTCGGCCTTGGTGGCCGGCGTGAAGATCGGCTCGGGCAGTCGTTCGGCCAGTCGCAGTCCCGCCGGCAGGCGCACACCGCAGACGGCACCGCTCGCCTGGTAGTCCTTCCAGCCCGACCCGATCAGATAACTGCGCACGACGGCCTCGACCGGGAGCGGGCGAAGCCGTTCGACGACCATCGAACGCCCCGTTACCTGGTCACGTTCGCCCGGTGCGACGACGGATTCCGGATCGATGCCGGTGAGATGATCGGGGACGATGCCGGCGAGGCGATCGAACCAGTAGAGCGCCATCCGATTGAGCACACGACCCTTGTCGGGGATCGGTTCGGCCATGACGACGTCGAAGGCCGACAGTCGATCGGTGGTGACGATCAGCATCGTGTCGTCATCGATCGCATAGTTCTCGCGAACCTTGCCGCGACCGATCAGCTGCAGCGACGAGAGGTCGCTGCGATAGAGTGTTGTGACCATCGGCGCAAAACCCGTATTGTGCATCAACACCCGGTCAATTCGGGCGTTGCTGCGAGCGCCATGGCTCGAACCAGCCCAGTCCCGCCGACGTGCCTGCTCTTGGCCGATACTCGCAACCGATCGCCCCCGTGAAGCCCAGTTCGTCGATGAGGTCGAAGAGGTAGGGATAGTTGACTTCGCCCAGATCCGGCTCGTTTCTGTCCGGTACACCGGCGATCTGGAAATGCGCGATCGACGCGAGGTTCGCGCGGATCTTCTTCGCGAGATCGCCCTCGACGATCTGGCAGTGGTAGAGATCCATCTGCAAACGCAGATTGTTCGCCCCCACCGCATGAATGGCGGCCAGACCCTGCGCCTGCGTGTTGAGGAAGAAGCCCGGAATGTCCCGGGTATTGATCGGCTCGAGCAATCCGATCAGGCCGGCCGCGGCAAGCTTCTCGGCCGCCTGACCCAGGTTCTCGATGTAGGTGGCCAGATGCACGTCGCGTTGCGCCGTGTCGGGGCACAGGCCGGCCATCAGATGGATGTGCGGGCATTTCAGTTCGCGCGCATACGCGATTGCACGATCGACGCCGTCGCGAAATTCCTGCTCGCGCCCGGGAAGGCTGCAGAGGCCCCGTTCGCCGAGTTCCCAATTGCCGGGCGGCGCATTAAAAAGCACCTGCTCGAGCTTCGCATCGTCGAGCGCACTGCGAATGGCCGATGCCTCGAATTCGTAGGGAAAGAGAAATTCCACGGCGCTGAAACCGTCGTTCGCCGCAGCAGCGAATCGCTCCATGAAAGGCACCTCGTTGTACATCATGGACAGGTTGGCGGCAAATCGCGGCACGATGCTCTCCCGGCAGTTTGGATTCCTCGGTGCGATCATAGTACCCGTTGATCGAACCGCACCGTGAGAGGACCGACTGACCATGACTCAATCCGATCGCCCGGCTGCGCCGCAGGACTGGCAACCCGAGTTGGACGACCTCGACCATCGCCGCGCGCTGAATAACCTGATGGGTGGCGAGGAGAAGATCGCCCGCCACAGGGCCAACGGTCGGATGCCGGTGCGCGAGAGGATCGACGCACTCGTCGACCCCGGCAGCTTCAACGAAATCGGTTCGGTCACCGGCGTGCCCGAGTACGACAGCGACGGACGCCTGCTGGCGCTCACACCGACCAATATCGTCTGCGGCATGGCCAGCATCGCGGCGCGACCGGTCTTCGTCACCGGCGACGACTTCACGGTCCGCGGCGGAGCCAACGATGGCGGCTCGCGAGAGAAGTTCGAGTTCGCCGAGTTGACGGCAGCGCGCTGGCGCATTCCCCTGATACGGCTGGTCGACGGCACCGGGGGCGG
>JBGSTN010000682.1:0-5771 GCA_041736455.1 Burkholderiaceae bacterium
CGACGGCACGGCTCTCGCCGGCGATGTGGCCGATGAAGATCAGATGCGAAGACTCGCCGCCGATGTCGAGTCGCGGCTCGGTCCGGTGACGACGCTGGTCAACAGCGCCGGTGTGCTGCAGGTGCCCCTGCCCCCCGGGCAACTCGAGATGGCCGACTGGGACGAGGTGCTGCGCGTGGATCTGCGCGGCACCTATGTGGCCAGCGTGGCGTTCGCACGCGCGATGGCGAATCGACGTTCGGGCGCCGTGATCAACATCGCATCGATCGCCGGCATGCGCTCGATGCCGATGCACGCCTACGGGCCTGCAAAGGCGGCGGTCATTTCGATGACGACCTGCCTCGCTGCCGAATGGGGCCCGGCCGGTGTCCGTGTCAATGCCGTGTCGCCCGGATACACGCGCACGCCGGCACTGCAAGCCAAGATCGATCTCGGTGAAAGAGACGCATCGCTGTTGATCGGCAACTCGGCGCTGGGGCGCATGGTCGAGCCCGACGAAATCGGCCATGCGGTCGCGTTTCTCGCGAGCCCGCTCGCGGCGGCGATCACGGGCATCAATCTGCCGGTCGATGCGGGCTGGCTGGTGACGACACCGTGGCATACCTATGGCGGTCTGCGCCAAACCGCTGGCTGAGTACGACGATATGCTGGAAGTGCGCAATCTCGGCAAATCATTTGGCGGCGTCGCCGCCATCAGCGACATCTCGCTCGCCTTTCCGGCGGAATCCCTGACCGCCATCATCGGACCGAACGGCGCGGGCAAGAGCACCTTCTTCAACCTGCTCAGCGGCGGCCTGAAGCCCGATACCGGCGACATCCTTCTCGACGGCAAGAGCCTGGTAGGACGATCGCGCAGCGAGATCATCGATGCCGGTGTCGGCCGGGCGTTCCAGATCGTCAAGATCTTTCCCTCCCTCACGGTCGCGGAAAACCTGCAGGCAGCGATCAATGCGCATACCGGCCAGGCCGGCAGGCTGTTTGCCCGATTTCCCTTGCGCAGCACCGACGCACGCGTCCACGAGATTGCCGAGATGCTCGGTCTGGACGACAAGCTCTCGACGCTGTCGGCCAACCTGTCGCACGGCGACCAGAAACTGCTCGACGTGGCGCTTGCGCTCGCCTTGCAACCACGCGTGCTGCTGCTGGACGAACCCACGGCCGGCATGGGCCCCGACGACCGCTGGCAGATGATGAGAAGGATCCATCAACTCTGGGAGCGCGAAAAGCTCACCCTGGTCTTCATCGAGCACGACATGGATATCGTCTTCGGCATCGCACCGCGCATCTGCGTACTGAGCTACGGTGGCATGCTCGCCGAGGGCACGCCTGACGAGATTCGCGCGAACCCCAAGGTGATCGACGCCTATCTCGGCACCGGCGACTACGGCGGGCATGAACCGCATGCCGAAGACGTCATTGACCCGGTCGAGGTGCGGCGATGAGTGTGGATCCGATCGTCGTCGAAGGCATCGATGTCTTCTATGGCAAGAGCCAGATCCTGTTCGGCATCGACCTGCTGGTTCAGGAGTCCAAGACACTGGCGCTGCTGGGGCGCAATGGCGCCGGCAAGTCGACCACGCTGAAGGCGATCATGGGCATTGCGCCGCCGGCGCGTGGCAAGGTCGTGATCCGCGGGTCGGACATGTCCGGGTCCAGACCGCACGCGATCGCGCGGGCAGGCATCGGCTACGTGCCGGAAGATCGGCAGGTGTTCACCGCGCATACGGTCGAGGACAACCTGTTGCTGGGCGCCAAGAAAGGACCCGACGGCGCCGACGACTGGAGCGTGCAGCGGGTCTTCGAGGTCTTTCCGCTGCTCGAGAAACTGCGCGGTCGGCAGGCAGGCCGCCTGTCGGGTGGCGAACAGCAGATGTTGTCGATTGCCCGGACCCTGATGGGCAATCCCGTCGCGCTGCTGCTCGACGAGCCCAGCGAAGGTCTCGCGCCGATCATCGTGCAACGTATCGCGCAGCTGCTGGGTCACTTGCGAGAGAGTCGTGCGACGATCCTCATTGCCGAGCAGAACATGCATTTCTGTCTCGGCATCGCTAACGACGCCGTCGTCATCGACAAGGGCCAGATCGTCTATCGCGATTCGATCGAAAGATTGAAGAGCAACGACGCTATTCGTCGGCAGTACCTCGCGATGTAGTGGATATTCAACCTGTTCGCTCGTCTCGCCTCGATCCACTCATCGGGGCAAGGTCCGTGCGTACTGCGCAGGCATGTACTGATCGGCGGATCGCTCGAGAGGTGGAATCGACATTCAGCGTCCGAACTGCTGCCTCAACGCCTTGAATCCTGAGGTCACGTCGGCGAGTTCTTCGTCGATCCTGCTTTGCCGCAATCGATGAAAACGATCGTGCAGGAGCAGCAGCATCTTGTCGATGTTCCTGTCCGCACGGTCCATGGCCGCCAGTCGGCTCGCGTTCTCGCTGGCAAGGGACGCTACGCTGGCCCGAAAGATCGATACGAAGACATGTTCGCTGATCAGGGCGCGCATCGTCCCGGCCGGGCTGCCCACTATCTCGGGCGGCAACCGGGTCGGCCAGGCAAGCAGAGCCACTTCATGGCGCCACGCGTCGTCCAGAGGCAGGAGTCGTTGACCCACCGGCAGGTATCCTGCGCCGTTCGGACGGTTGTAGAACAGATGCAGATCGCCTGCGATGCCTCGGTCAACCGGGTTCGACATCGTGTCGACGACGCTGACCAGGATTTCGGTCACCAGGCGCGTGACTGCCTGCACGGTGGCAGGTACTGCGAACGTGTCCACGGGCGTCATGCCGCCATCGGCCAGGCTGGCCCGCATCCGTTCGCCGACGGCCCAGACCTGAACGCCCATACGCGGCATCGACAGCTTCCGAGCGAAGAACTCCGCGATCGTGTCATTGAATCGGCCGACCAGTCCCTGGTCTGATCCGAACACCACGGCGCGGATCGGTCCATTCCCTGTCGAAGTTGCAATCGGCTCTGTTGCTGCGGTGAATGCCTGTTGTCGAAAGCAGGCGCTCAACCCCAGTTCGACTGCGCGGGCGTACTCACCGAGTGCCGCAACCGACGTCGCGTATTGCCCGACGCTGGCTGCGGCCTGAGCCTTCATTGCACGGACTACGGACTGCAGATCGGTGGCGCTGCCGATCTTGCGTCGCAGCTTGGCGGTGCTGTCGACCATCGGAAATCTTCAGGCGCGCCGGGTCGGCGACGGTTGGGATGCTGGAAAGTTGTTCGAGTAGGAGTCCAGGCTCGGCGCTGGCCGGAATGCTGCAAGGGCGCGGCGCGCCATGTCCACCATATGCGCTCGGTCATCGTCAGTGAACACGTCGGACTGGAGCAGTCGCTGGCCGAGCGCATCGGGCATATCACGGTGAGTGGCGTCCAAGACTGCCTCTTCCGCGTCGGCCATGCGATCGAGTGCCACCGCATCGAAAAGACCCGCAGTCAGCGCCAGCACGATGGCCAGTTGTGCGGCCACCGGGACGGGTGTCAGTTCCGGTTGCTTCAGGCAGGCCCGAATGCGCTGGCCGTGCGTGATCGATCGTTGCGTCTCCTCATCCAGATGGGCGCCGAAGCGAGCGAATGTCTCGAGTTCCTCGAACTGCGCATAGGCCAGCTTGAGGTCACCGGCCACGGCACGGAAGGCTGCCAGCTGCGCCTTGCCGCCGACGCGCGAGACCGACCGGCCGACATCGACGGCCGGCAACACACCCAGTTGGAACAAGGTGGGCGACAGGTAGATCTGGCCATCGGTGATGGAGATCAGGTTGGTCGGGATGTAGGCAGAGAGGTCTTCGGCTTCGGTCTCGATGATCGGCAAGGCCGTCAGCGAGCCACCGCCGTGCTTCTCGTTCAAGTGTGTCGCCCGCTCGAGCAAGCGCGAGTGGATGTAGAAGATGTCGCCCGGAAAGGCTTCTCGCCCCGGTGGCCTGCCGAGCAACAGCGACAACTCGCGATACGAACGGGCATGCTGGGTCAGATCGTCGTAGACGATCAGGACGTCGCGGCCCGCAGCCATGAAGAACTCGGCAATGCTCGTGGCCGCGTAGGGTGCGATGTAAGACAGGCCCGGCGCTTCGTTGCCATCGGCGACCACGACGATCGAATACGCCAGCGCGTCATGGTGACGCAATCGGGCCACGACTTTGGCCACCGCCGAAGCGCGTTGGCCGATTGTGCAATACACGCACACGACGTCGCGGCCGCGCTGGTTGACGATGGTGTCGATTGCGATCGCTGTCTTGCCGGTCTGACGGTCTCCCAGGATGAGTTCGCGCTGGCCGCGGCCGATCGGTATGAGAGCGTCGATGACCTTCAAGCCGGTCTGCAGCGGCACTGTCACCGGCGCCCGGTCCATGATCGCCGGTGCAGACCGCTCGATCGGCATCCGGTGTTCGACACCCACGAGAGGCCGTCCATCGAGGGGCCGGCCGAGCGGATCGACGACACGCCCCAACAGGCCTTCACCCACGGCGACATCCATCACGTGGCCTTCGCGCTGGACCTCGTCGCCGGCTTGCAGTAGTGCGTAGTCGCCGAGCAGCATGACGCCGACATCGGCTTCACCGATGTCGAACGCGAGTCCCAGCAGACCCCCGGGAAATCGGATCGTTTCTGCATAGCCGACACCAGGCAGTCCCTTCACATGGGCCACGCCCATCGCAACCGAAAGCACGGTGCCCACTTCACGCGCAGAAAATTCGGGAACCCAGGCCAGGCGTGCGCGCTCCATTGCAGAGAAGGCGTCGTCCAGCCCCTGCTGAAGGGATTCCAGCGTCAGCATCTCCGCGCTCACGGCGATGCGGCCGGCTCGCGAACCCGCACTGTCAGCAACTCGGTCACGGCGCGCTCCATCGAAGCAAGAGAGTCACCGAGGGTCCATGCGAATTTCTGACCATGCGCGACGAGTTCGATGCCTGCCACCAGTGTTGGTTCCGCCTCGAAGCGCAGGTCGACCTCGACGCCGAACGTATCGACGATGGCCTTGTGAATGGCTCGACGCTGTGCGCTCGGCAGTTCGAACGCGCTGCGCACGACGCTTTCATCCACGGCAGCACCGAGCGCCGCTGCGAGGGACTCCCTGGGTGGTCCTTCCATGCCCTGCAGGCGGGCAATGAAGACCTCGCAGGCACTGGCCTCCAGGCTGACGCCGGCCACGTCGGTGAGGGCCTGTCGGGCGACAGCGAACACTTCCCTCTGGGCGCGCTGTCGCAACGTCTGCACAAGTAAACTCGCTTCGCTGGCCAGGGATTCCTGGCGTCTGACTGCCAGCGCGTCGGCAGCCTGGCGGGCCGAGTCCATCAGCGTCTGGCGTTCGGCATCGGCGTCGGCTCTCGCCTCCTCGAACAGGCTGTCACGCTGCTGCTCGAATTCGTCGTTCTTCTTCTTGAACTCATCGCGTTCATGCCGGGCCTCGGTGTTGCTGAGACTGGCCGCGGCGAGTTCGGTCGCGATGTGCTTCTCCCGCGCATCGATCGCATCCAGGATCGGCTTGTAGAGGAACCGCTTCATCAGCCACGCCAGGATGACGAAGTTCAGCGCCTGCGCTCCAACGGTGAACCAGTCGATGAGCATGATTATTTTCCGACCAGTCTGGCGGTCTGCGCGATCGCTGCATTCCAGAACGGGTTGGCGAAGATGAGGATCATCGACACGACGAAACAGTAGATCGCCGTCGATTCGATCATCGCCAGACCCACGAACAGCGTGCGCGTGATGGTGGCCGACGCATCAGGCTGTTGCGCCAGCGCCGTGAGCGCTGTCGCGACGGCGCGGCC
>JBGSTN010000690.1:0-2292 GCA_041736455.1 Burkholderiaceae bacterium
GCGCACCGAGGTGCTGCGTGATTGCGGCCACTGGACGCCGCTCGAACAGCCCGCCGCGTGCAGCACGCTGCTGCGCGATTTCCTCGCGCGCCAGCGCTAGCAAACCGGACCGACCAGGGAACCACCATGCCAGCGATCCTGTTCACGAACGCGAGAATCCTCGACGGGAGCGGTGCGCAACCCTATGCCGGTGAAGTCCTCGTGCAGGGCAACAGGATAAGTCGGGTGACCAGGGGGCGCGGCCAATCGCTTTCCGGGGCAACAGTCATCGATGCGGCGGGTGCCACCTTGATGCCGGGCATGACCGAGGCGCACACGCATTTCTCGTGGAACAACGCGTCCAGCTTCGACGACATCCAGGTGATGCCGCCCGAGGAACACACGCTCTGGACAGCCGGTGTCGCACAGGTCTACCTCGATCACGGCTGGACCTCCTGCGTCGGCGCAGCCGCTGCCAAGCCGCGGCTGGACGTGGTGGTCCGCAACGCGATCAATTCAGGCATGATCCCTGGCCCCCGCTATCTCGCGGCGAGCCAGGAGATCACGGTGCCAGGCTCGCTCGGCGACGAATTGCCACCGCACCTGCCCTTTCCCGACTACAACTTCGGCGCGATCGTCAGTGGACCCGAGGAAATGCGCCGATGCGTACGGATGTTCCTCAAGTACGGCGTCGATACGGTCAAGCTGAACCTGTCGGGTGACAACTTCGTGCCCGGCGCCGACGCGAAGACGACCTGGATGGCCGACGACGAAGTCGCGATGGGCGTACACGAGGCGAAAGTGCGCGGCAAACGCGTCGCGGTGCACGCACGTTCGGCCGCCTCGGTCAAGCAGGCGATGCGGCATGGCGCCGACATCATCTATCACGCGAGCTACACCGACAACGAAGCGCTCGACATGCTCGAGGCGGCGCGCGACCGGATCTTCGTGGCGCCCGGCCTGTCGGTGATCATCCAGTTGCTCTACAACGGCGAAGTCATCGGCGTTAACCATGCGCAGGCTTGCGCGATGGGTTACGAAGAGGAACTGGGCGCCGCGGTCGAAAGCCTGAAGGCGATGCACAAGCGCGGCGTGCGCGTGCTTCCCGGCGGCGACTACGGATTCTCGTGGGCTCCGCACGGCACTAACGCGACCGACCTGCAGTACTTCGTCAAGTACCTCGGCATGACGCCGATGGAGGCGATCGTCTCGGCCACGCGGCTTGGCGGCCAGATCATGATGCACGACGACCTCGGCGAGATCCGTGCCGGAGCACTCGCCGATCTGCTGCTGGTCGACGGCGACCCGCTTGCCGATCTCGCGCTGCTGCTCCAGCCCGACAAGCTGCTCGCGATCATGAAGGATGGCGTTTTCCACAAGGAGCCCGCCGTACGCACCCAGTCTCTGAATCGCTGGAGTGCGAGCCTATGACGCCATTCTGGCGCCGTTTCTGGAGCGTCGTGTTCGGGGTGCCGATCACCGTGTTCGTGATCTGGGCGCTGTTTTCGAACGCGCGCCTGTTCATGACGACACTGGCCAACGGGCTGACGCTCGCTGCGCTCTACTTCGTGGTCGCCAGCGGCTTCACACTGGTTTTCGGACTGATGCGCAACGTCAATCTGGCGCACGGCTCGCTGTTCCTGCTGGGCGCCTATGTCGGCTGGCAGATCGGCGACCTGACCGGGTCATGGCTGCTTGCCGTGGCCGCCGGCTTTCTTTCGGCGGCGATCATGGGCCTGCTGATGCAGCTGCTGATCTTCCGCTACATGCCGGGCCAGGATCTGCGCCAGACGATGGTCACCATCGGCCTGTCCATCGTGCTCGCCGACCTGATGCTGTGGATCTTCGGGGCCGAGATCTACACATTCGATCCACCGCGGTGGATGTTCGGGTCGACGCGCCTGCCGGTGATCGAGGCGTTCCCGACCTATCGGATCTTCCTGCTCGTCGCCGCGATCGTGATCGGACTGCTGTTGTGGTGGTTCCTGAACCGGACCCGGATGGGCATGATGATCCGTGCCGGCGTGGACGACCGGGCAATGCTTGCGGCGTCCGGCGTCAACGTGCAGTTGATCTTCGCGATCACGTTCGCGATCGGTGCGGGCCTGGCCGGTTTCGGCGGGGTGGTCGGCGGCACCGCCTTGTCCATCTCGCCCGGCGAAGACACGCGTTATCTGCTTGCGTCGCTGATCGTGGTGATCGTCGGCGGCATGGGCAGCGTGAGCGGCGCGGCGATGGGTGCTGTGTTGATCGGGATAGCCGAACAGTTCGGCATCGCCTACGCTCCGACCTACGGCATCGTGTTCACTTTTC
>JBGSTN010000701.1:0-3581 GCA_041736455.1 Burkholderiaceae bacterium
ACGGCCGTCGTGACGACCGTGTCGTCGGCATCCGGGCGACCGAACAACGTGACGAGACGGTCGCCCGATTCGAGGCTGCGTGCAACGGTGGCGGCCCAGACGTGCAGGCCCGTTGGCGCCGCATGGTGCAGATCGGTGACGACGAACGGATTTGCCGAGCCGATCATCATTGCCCGCCGATCGATTGCGCCACCTGCAGCATCAACTCGCTGATGGGAGGCGGCGTATAGACACCCAGCTGGATCAGGCCGATGATGAAGCCGAGTTTCGGAATCGCGGTGAACCAGGACTCCTTGACCGCCGGCCCGACGCGCTCGGAGGGGTTCCAGATCATCGGAAAGATCGAGCGGCCGGTCGCCACGAAACTCACGGTCAGCATCACGCAGATCAACGTGAAGGCGATCATGTTGCCGGCCTGCACGATGCCCGACAGGATCAGCATCTCGGCCAGGAAACTGGCGAAGGGTGGAAAGCCCAGCAAGGCGAAGATCGCAACCGCGAACAGCGCGCCCGAGAAGGGCAATACGCGGATCACGCCGCTCAGCGCTTTGACTTCGTTGGTGCCGTATACGCTTCGCAGCCGGCCCGCGGTCAGGAAGAGCAGCGCCTTCACGAAGGCGTTGCTGACGATGTAGAGCAGCACGCCGTATGCGGCGACCTTGCCCACCGACAGGCCGATCGCGATCACGCCCGACGAACTCACGCACGCGTAGGCGATCAGGCGCTTGTAGTTGCCGGTCGCCATCACCTGGATCGAGGCGACGACGAGCGACAGGCACCCCATGATCAACAGCTCCTGCGCCACGAATCGCGTGTCCTGGCCGTGGAACACCTGCAGGATCCTGATCACCGCCACGACGCTGATGTTGAACTGCACGGCCGCCAGCAGCGCGCTGGTGCTCGTGGGCGCGGCCTCGTAGGTCTCGGGCATCCAGCTGTAGAGCGGGGCCAGACCCAGTTTGCTGCCCAGGCCGAACAGCATCAGCGCGAGGCCCAGCCGTTGCCAGCCATCCGCCGGTGCCGTGATGCCCTGCGCCATCACGTCGAACGAGAAGTCGAGGATCAGTCCGTGCAGATGCGCCGATCGGGTCAGGCACAGCATGCCCAGCAGCGCGAGCGCGAGCGAGACGCTGGAAACCAGAAGGAAACGCCAGGCGACGCGACGTGGTGCGTGCGAACTGCCCTGGGCGACCAGCGGCGCAGCGCAGAGCGTCGTGAGTTCGATGAACGCCCACAACAGCAGCAGGTTGTTGGCGAGCAGGCCGAGATTCATCGCGACCATGAAGATCACCGACAGGCCGAAGCGCAGCAGTCGCCCCGCGGGCAGGGGCCGCGAGGTATCGATGCGTGACGCCATGTACGCACTGATCGCCACGAAGACCGTGTTGACCACCATCAGGAACAGCATCGACGTGGCATCGAGCACGAAGTAGCGATGACCGAAGTACAGAGGCAGTTCGGCGAGCGGCGTGCGCACGAATACCGCGATCGAGATCATCATGTTGATCACGGCGAACGCCACCAGCGAGGGGCCCACCCAGCGCGCGACCATCAGCCCCCTGCGGTCACTGCGCCCGCGGGATTCGCTGCTCGCTGCGAGGTCGATCGCGCTCATCCCGTATGCTCGCGGCCGGACGTCGTGTCGTCGTCGATCAGAATCAACGTGTCGTCGGTATCGCGTGTGCCGATCAACCAGCAACCGACCGTCACGATCAGCACGTAGATGGTGCTCAGCACGACATGAATGGGCAGTGACCAGGGCACCGGCAGCAGCGACTCGAACAGCGCCAGCGCATTCTCCAGGAACAGAACCGCGACGAGTTGTGCCGGCGGCGAGGCGTCAGTGGACAACAACAACAGGGAAACGATCACCGTCGCGCCAACCACGCCCAGTGTCAGCGCCTGGCGGTCGCCCAACGAGGGCGCGGCGAATTCGAAGGCCAGGATCACCAGCGCGATCGCGATCGCCCAGGTGAACAGGTTCGACGGCATCAGATCGTAGTTCGACTCGCCGCGACGATGGATCGCCCGGCGCAGCATCTGCGGCGCGAAGATCACGCGGATCAGCACGACCTCGATCAGCACGGATACCGTGTGCACCGACCAGTCGTCGTGCGCGGTGGCGTTCCACGCGATCGCGGCCCCTTGCAGGGTCAGCCAGAACGAAGCGGACCGGATCTTGCCGAAGAATACCGGTATCACGACGGCGATCAGGAAGGCGACGAGCGGCAATGTCATGCAGGTCTCGCCAACCAGCCCGCCCCGACCAGGCAAAGCGCGGCAATGCCCGAAGCGGACAACAGATAGATCGGCACGAAACGCATGCGCAGGCGGGCCACGAGGGATTCGACGCACCCCACTGCGATCGCGACGACGACCATCGTGGCGAGCGACGCCAGCACGCAGGGCACGGGCTGCGTCACGGGATCGAAGGGGTTCAGCACCGCCGCGATCAGGCCGGCGAACATCGTCATCTTGAGTGCGGCCGCGTACTGCATCGCTGCCAGGTCCGGACCGCTGTGATCGAGGATCATCACCTCGTGCACCATGGTGAGCTCGAGATGCGTGAGCGGGTCGTCCACGGGTACCCGCGATGCTTCGGCCTGCAACTGCACGAACAGCACGACGATCACCGGCAGCACCAGGATCGGATAGGCTGCGGTGTCGTTCAGGTTGCCGAGGAGGCCGGCGAAACTCGTCTGGCCGGTGACGACCGCTGCCGAACCGATCAGCATGAACAGCGCCGGTTCGATGAAGGCGTTGAAGTATCCCTCGCGAGCCGCACCCATGCCTTCGAACGAACTGCCGACGTCGAGCGCCGAAAGCATCAGGAACAACCGGGCGAAGCCGAGCGCGTAGGCGAACACGATGAAGTCGCCCGGGAATTGCACGGGCGTGATCGCGCCGAGGATCGGGGCGATCAGCGCAGCCAGCAGGGTCGCCGCCAGCACGACCCACGCGCCTGCACGAAACAGCGGCGTCGCAACGGCACTCACCACCGTACGCTTGTGCAGCAGGCGCCGCAGATCCCAGAACGATTGCAGCAGGCCCGGCCCTTGCCTGCCCGCCCAGAGAGACTTGGTGCGATTGACGAGGCCCACCATCAGGACCGGCATGGTGAGCACGATCAGCAAATGGACGAGGCCCATCGCCCACACCGTCGATGATCCGGTCATGGCAGTTCACCGCCAGCCAGCACGACCAGCCCTGCGATCATCACGATGGCGATCAGCGCCGCGGTGAAGGCGATGCGTGGATTGTCCTCGGCAAGTCTGCCCGACAGTTCGGTCGCCGTTGCGTCGCCGCGCTTGATGACGGCAAAGAGGCGCCGTTCGACAGAATCGATGCAATGCGTGATCAGGTAACTGTCGGTCGGAAAGTAGCCGAGCGGAGTCTTCTGTCGCCGCAGGGTGACCAGCACGCCCGTATAGCGGGCCTGGATGTCGGACGAGAAACTCGATCCCGTGTACTGCATGCGCGAATTCGGCGCAATGTAGCCGCAGCCCCAGGTCGGACCGATCGCCGGTGGCGCGACCGTGGACGGCGGTATCGCCGAACGTCGCTTCGTCGCGCGTCGAGCC
>JBGSTN010000767.1:0-1520 GCA_041736455.1 Burkholderiaceae bacterium
TCAGACCGGTTCGACAGAGCTTGCGTTCCAGCACGGCATTGGTCGTGGTCGTCGTCCCATGCACGATCAGGTCGACTCGCGCCAGGTCGGCCCCGATATCGTCGAGCGCCGTCAGCACACCGAAGGCCTGGTTGGCCGGCGTGCTGGGCACCTTCGTCAGGTGGACCCTGCCCGTGCGCCGGTCGAGCATCACCATATCGGTGAAGGTGCCCCCGACATCGACGCCAATGACCTGACCGGCCGCCTGCTCGTTCATTCGCTTTCGCGCCCGTGAATGCCGCCTGCGCGGCGACGTCGACGACTCCCGATGCCGGCGACTATATCAGCATGGCAATCGGGCCGAGGCACCGGCGACCGTCGCCGACCGACAGGCCTGTCGCATCGCGCGGCGCTCGTGCGTCGAGGTCCGCGAAGAAATAAACCCGCATGCGCCGGACGACACCGTGAACGACACGCCCGTCCACACCGTACATGTGGTAATTTTCAGCTGCCTGAAAGCGCCGGTTCGGGTGGTTGAACATGGGCATGCCACGCTTCATCCGGGTGACGTGCCTGCGCTGATCGCCAGCGTCCGCTGGCCGGTTCGCAGTCTGCCGGTGCGAAACCACCTGAAAGACTGACAGACCCTTCGCTCGCGCTCGATCCGCAATCGCTCGCGAATGGTACGGCCAGCCATCGCGCGTCGGCACCGACCAGGCGACTCGCCAGCCAGTAGGCGGTGTCTGATCGGCGAGAGAGGGAGTGACGGGAAACGTGCGTGTCCACCGGCGTGATTGCGCTTCACGTTCGAATCGGTGTGCACGGCGCACGCCTTCGTGCGGGTCGAATTCGTGCCGGGTCATCCGCCGATCCGGTACTTGCTTGACCTGCAACAAGAGCCCTGTCAGCCTCACGTAATCCATAGACTATTCAATTTCACCAGCGGCGAAGCCGCCCATCATCAGCGACGAAACCGCAAAGCGAGGAGACCCACGATGCAGAAGCAGCCAGCAGCCACCGGTATCACCCCCTACATCGATGCCGCAAAATACGCGGACCTCTACGCCAAATCCATTGCCGACCCCGACAAGTTCTGGGGAGAGGAAGGCAAGCGCCTCGACTGGATCAAGCCGTACACGAAGGTCAAGAACACGTCGTTCGCCCACGAGCATGTTTCGATCAAGTGGTACGAGGACGGTGAACTGAACGTCAGTGTCAACTGTGTCGATAGGCACTTGGCCAAGCGTGCCGACCAGACCGCGATCATCTGGGAAGCCGACGACCCGACGATCAGCAAGCACATCACCTATCGGGAACTCCACGAAAACGTCTGCCGGATGGCGAACGTCTTTCGTGATCTCGGTGTCGGCAAGGGCGACCGGGTCGTGCTCTACCTGCCGATGATCCCTGAAGCCGCCTACGCGATGCTTGCCTGCGCACGCATCGGCGCAATCCATTCGATCGTGTTTGCCGGCTTCAGCGCCGACGCGTTGGCCGATCGCGTCGCCGGCTCCGAAGCCAAGTTGCTCGTCACGGCCGAC
>JBGSTN010000769.1:0-3824 GCA_041736455.1 Burkholderiaceae bacterium
ATGCCGCGGCCGGCCTTGACGACCAGGGCATCACCGGTCAGCGTGCGCAGCTTTTCCAGCGCATGGCTCACGGCCGATTGGGTGATTTCCATGCGTTCGGCGGCCAGCGTGACCGACCGCGTCTCGACCACGGCGACCAGCAAGGCCAAAGTGCGGCCGTCCAGATCCCAGACGCCGTCGGCATTCATGGATCGCATGAACGTGGAGTGCTTTTTCGCAGCGGGTCGTGAATTCATACTCGAAAGTTACGCCTTCAAGGAGGAGACAACCCATGGCAACGCGTCAGGTGAAGGACGATATTCCCGGCACGACGCTTTTCGACTCGCGGGCCGCGCGCAGGGGTTACGCGTTGAACAAGATGTGCTTTTCATTCAATGACAAGGCCAACCGCGACGCTTTCCTGGCCGACGAAGCCGGCTACTGCACGAAGTATGGCCTCAACGCCGAACAGCGCGAAGCCATTGCCGAACGCAACGTGCTCAAGCTGCTGGCCGCCGGCGGCAATGCCTATTACCTCGCCAAGTTCGCCGGCATCTTCGGGCTCGACATGCAGGACATCGGCGCCCAGCAGACCGGTGTCAGCAAGGACGAATTCAAGGCGCGGCTCGTTGCCGCGCGCCACCAGACCTGACCCCCGGAGAACGTCGCCATGGCCATGATCACAGGCAGCCTCTGCACGTCGCACGTGCCCGCGATCGGCGGCGCCATCGCCAAGGGGATCGAGTCCAGCGACTACTGGAAGCCCTTCTTCGACGCATTCCCTCCAATACGCGAATGGATAGCCAGCAAGGTGCGTCCCGACATCGTCGTCGTGTTCTACAACGATCATGGCCTGAATTTCTTCCTCGACAAGATGCCGACCTTCGCCGTCGGTGCCGCGGCCGAGTACCGCAACGCCGACGAGGGGTGGGGAATTCCACAGGTCACGCCTTTCAAGGGCGACGAGGATCTCTCGTGGCACCTCGTCGAATCTCTCGTTGCCGATGAATTCGATATCGTCACCTGCCAGGAAATGCTCGTCGATCACGCGTTGTCCCTGCCCATGACGCTGCTCTGGCCCGACCAGGCGTGGCCCGTTCGAATCGTACCCGTGTGCATCAACACCGTGCTCTTCCCGCTGCCTTCGGCGAAACGTTGCTGGAACCTCGGCCAGGCCGTCGGCCGGGCGATTCAGCGCTGGGAGACCGATGCACGGGTGATGGTCATCGGCACCGGCGGACTGTCCCATCAACTGGAAGGCGAGCGCGCCGGGCACATCAACAAGCGCTACGATCTTCGCTTTCTGGACAGCATGACGCAGGATCCGCAGTGGGCAACCGGCCAGGCGATCAACGATATCGTGCGCGAAGTCGGCACGCAAGGCATCGAACTGATCAACTGGCTTGCCGCACGCGGCACGATGTCGGGGAAGGTACGCGAAGTGCACCGCACTTACCATATACCGATCTCGAATACGGCGGGCGCGGTGCAGGCACTCGAGCAGACGTAACGGCCGGTCGACGCAGGCGCGAGGCGCCGTGCCTTCCCGCGGTCAGGTCTGGCTCACTGCTGCGCTCGTGCGCGTATCGGCAAGGTGAACGCAACCAGAATGCCGGCAAGGTTGACGCCCGCGGCCAGCATCATCGCGCCGTGATAGCCCTGTGTCCGGTCGTAGAGCCAGCCGGCGATGACCGGTAACGTGATTGCCGCGATGCACCAGGCGATGTAGATCTGCCCGGCGACACGGCCGAAGGCATTCCTGTGCCAATACTGCGCGATGCTGCCGGCAGTCAGTCCGGAGACCAGGCCATAGCCCATTCCGACCATCGCGAGCGCAGGCAGCGCGACCGCCTGTGTCGGCCAGGTGATCAGCATCAGCGAGCCCGTCAACGCCAGACCGTGCGCCGCCGCGGCCACGTACGGCACCGGGTACCGATCGACCAGCCAGCCGCCGGCGATCCGCGCACCGGCAATGAGACCGGTAATCAGTGTCGTGCCGCCAAGTGCAAAGAGTGTCGCTGCGCCGTAGGCCTGGAGAATGCCGGCCGCCTGGCTCATCACCATCAGGCCCGCCGCAGCGGCGAGGAAGAAGACGGTGAACAGACGGGCGAACAAGCCCCATTGCGGGTCGGGCGACGACTGTGGATCGGCGGCGGTGTCCTGCATTCGGATTCCGGCGGAACGAAACAGAAATGCCGCCACCAGCGCGGCCATCGCAACCACTGCGGCCAATGCGACAAAGGTCGCGCGCAAGCCCTGCAAGTGGATCAGCCAGCCGAAGAGCGGTGCACCGATCATCGCGCCCAGCGGGTAAAGGCTGACGACATATCCATTCGCGAGGCCGCGTCGGTTCACGACAGACTGGTTCACTCCCTGCTGCAGGATCACGAAGGCGAGACCGCCGCCCAAGCCGAACAGAATGCCGTAGCCGACCATCAACTGGATCAAGCCTTGTGCGCCTGCCGCCGTCAGCAGGCCGATTGCGCTCACAAACGCGGCGCTGATGATCAATGGCCCCGGCGGAAACAGGCGATAAAGCCGAGGCCCGACCACCATGCCGGCCGTGAGAGAAAGCGATGCGACCGAAAACACGATCGCCATGTCTGCGCGCCCGATGCCGAGCAGTGATTCGACAGGCTTCAGGAACACGCTGAACGCGTAGATCGTTCCGTAGGGGAGATTGAGCACCGTTGCGGCGGCCAGCGCGGCGAGACCGCGGCGGGCTGCTTCGCGGTCCGCCTCCGCTGGCGACGAGACGTCGTTCATGACGGGAAAAATTGCCGGGGAGAACATGCAGAGGGTGTCATGGCACTTGACGGATCAGGCACCCCCGATATCACGTTCGTGGCATGCCAGCAGGTGGATCGGGGTCGATGTGTCGATTCGACGAGCGATCGACAGCGAAACGGTCACCGCAGAGTACCTGCTTTGCCCGAACCGATGTGGCGTGCCGTTCCCGGAGCCGTACCGATTCCGCGCTCGGCAAGTAGCGACCCTCAGCGGCAGGGGCGCATGACAGGCGGCGACGCGGCGGCGCCGGTTTCACGATCACTGATCGTCGCTTATCGACTCTGGCGCTTGGGTTATGCATGACAGGCGCGGGCTCGTCGACAAACATGCCTTTCGTTTGCGCCGGCAATCCCGCTGTCCGATGTACGGACCACGAACGGTCCTGATCGGCGGATCTCCAGTGCAGGCCTTGCTCAAGTTCGTTCCCGCAACTCCGATACGGATGGGGAGAGGCCAAAAACCCTTCAGTTGAGGCCCACCCGTTGACGGACTCCACCGGTGTCCGCCGTTTCACGTTGGTCGAACCGAATCGGCCAATGCCCATGCCAAGGAACCCGCAGATGGCCTCGCTCATTACCAGCCTCACGACCGCGCAGATCGCCGCACTCTCCACCACATCGATCGCCAGTCTGAGCACGGACGACTGGAATGCGTTCAATAGCGATCAGATCGCGGCGCTGACGACAAGTCAGATTCCCGCGATTACGCCTGCGGCTCTCGCCTCGTTGTCGACAGCGCATATCGCCGCCTTCGAAACCGCCGACTTGGCAGCATTCACCGGCAAGCAGCTCGCGTCGCTCCCGACGAACTCGATCGCCGCCCTCACCACCGATCACGCCGCAGCCCTCACCACCGAGCAGATCTCCAAGCTCACCGTCGCCCAGTTCGGTGCCTTCGAGACCGCGGACATCGCCGCCTTCACCACCGCCACGATCGCCGCCATTCCCGACAAGTCGCTTGCCGCCCTGAGCAGTGACCAGCTCGGTGCGCTCGACTCAACCCAGATCCCTGCGCTCACCAGCAAGCAGATCGCCGTCCTCACCACCGCCCAGGTC
>JBGSTN010000887.1:0-2551 GCA_041736455.1 Burkholderiaceae bacterium
GCCAGCGAGTCGGGGCCGCGATTGACCAGGTCGCCCGCGAACCAGATCTCATCGGGATCGTGCGATTGCACCTGGTCGAGCAAACGATCCAGACTGCCGGCGCATCCCTGGATGTCGCCTATCGCGAAGATGGTTGTGGACAAGGTCGATGAATCCAGCAGTCGGCCCGATCAGGCGGATGCGCGCACGACCACGGCCGGACGAATCGGAACGACGTTGTCCGGCACTTCGAACGGCGTGTATTCCGGAACGAATCGCGCAAGACTGACCCTGACGGCCGCATCGGCCGACGCATTGGACGCGATGGTCGTCGTGTTGAGCCATTCGCGCACCGACACCTCCCATTGGCTTTGGGGCAGGGCGCCCGGCCGCGCGATGCGCACCTTCGGATGACGGGTGGGTATCGTCGATTCGTCGTCCGCGAGCAGTTCCTCGTAGAGCTTCTCGCCCGGGCGCAGGCCCGTGAAGGTGATCTGGATCGCATTCTCCGGCAGGCCGGAGAGCCGGATCATGTCTTTCGCCAGGTCGACGATCTTGACCGGCTGACCCATCTCCAATACCAGGATGTCGCCGCTGTCGCCCACCAGCGCTGCCTGCAGCACCAGCTGGGTCGCCTCGCCGATCGACATGAAGTAACGCTTGATGTCGGCGTGGGTGATCGTGATCGGCCCGCCACGCTCGATCTGGCGCCGGAACTTCGGGACGACGCTGCCGGTCGAGCCCAGCACATTGCCGAAGCGGACGATCACGGTCTCGGTGCTCGGATTGCGCTGCGCCCAACGCTGCAGCAGCATTTCCGCGAGTCGCTTGGTCGCACCCATCACGCTGGTCGGATTGACCGCCTTGTCGGATGAGATGAACACGAACTTCTCGACCGGATAACGCGCGAGCGCATCCATCAGGCAAGCCGTGCCGGTCACGTTGTTGGCGACTGCCTGCCATGCATTGCCCGTTTCCATCAACGGGACGTGCTTGTAGGCTGCGGCATGGAACACCACGTGCGGGGAGTGCTGCTCGAACGCCTCGAACAGTCGCGCGCGATCCTTGATGTCGCCGATGATCGCGTGGACCCGTATTTCGGGATAGGTCTCGGCGAGCTTCTCGGTGACTTCGTAGAGCGCGAATTCACTGAGCTCGTAGAGCACGATCTCGCGCGGCCTGAAGCGGGCAATCTGCGCGCAGAGTTCGGAGCCGATCGATCCGCCGGCGCCCGTCACCAGGACGGTCTTCAGCGTGAGCAGTTGCCGCAGTCCGCCCGTATCGAGTTGCACCGAATCGCGGCCGAGCAGGTCGTCGACATCGACATTGCGGATATTGTTGAAGCGGACGCGCTCGGAAATGACGTCGTCGAGGTCGGGCACGATCAAAAGCTTGACCCCGGCGGCTTCGCACAGATCGAACGCCCGCCGACGAGTCTGCTGGTCGGCCTGGCAGACGGCCAGCAGCGCATGGCGCGCCCCCGTCGCCGCGACGAGATCCGACAGATCGTTCCATTGACCGGTGATGCGGTGTCCCAGCACCCTGCGACCCAGGTTCTTGGGCGCGTCGTCGAGTACGCCGACCACCTGCCAGGCGGGAATGTGCTCGAGTTGCAGGATCAACCTGAAACTGGCTTCGTCGGCGCCCAGGATCAGGACCGGCTTGCCTTCAAGAGACTGCTTCGACCAGGAGCGCTGCTCTTTCCACCAGCGGTAGGTGATGCGGCCACCGAACATCAGCACCAGCACCAGCAGCGGATTGACCACCATCGTCGCCCTGGGGACGAGATCGGCACGGCTCCAGACGAACATGATCAGCGTCGAGATCAGCGTGCCCATCAGCACCGCGCTGCCGATCTGTTTCAGGTCGTGCAGGCTCGCGTATCGCCAGATTCCGCGGTAAAGGCCGAAAGCGAATGCCATGATGAAGTAGGACGGCACGACCACGGTCAGGCCGAGCATCAGCGCACCCATCGCATGGCTAGGAACCTGCAGACCCCACGCAAGCGAAAAACAGAAGATCCAGGAGGCGACGATGACGGCGACGTCGAAGAACATCGCAGTCAATCGGCGGGGATCCATATGCTGAAGCATTAGGGCGAGGTTCTCAGGGGAATGGCATGCTCTTGCGGCACACCCAGCGAAATGCCAGGGCATTGAAGCAAATTATGACAGTCACCCATGCAAATAGCACGCCTGCCCCGAAGTAACGTGATGTACAGGCTGTAACGATGCCCGGCAGCATCATTGCCGCGTAGACGAGGGCAACCCGTCGGTGCGACCAGCCTGAAAGCACGAGCCGCTGGTAGGCATGCTCGCGGTGGGGTTCCCAGAAACGCGTGAAACGAATCATTCGCCGGCCCAGCGTCACCGTGGCGTCGAACACGAACGGCAGAAAGACGAGGGGCGGCACCCACCAGGGCCATGCGCCCGAGACGATGCCGCCGATTCCCAGCGCCGCCGCCGCCCAACCCAACGGCACGGATCCCGCGTCTCCGAGAAAGATCCGGGCAGGCGACCAGTTCCAGACCAGGAACCCGGCGGCGGCACCGGCGATCGCGGCAGCGGCCGAC
>JBGSTN010000911.1:0-3398 GCA_041736455.1 Burkholderiaceae bacterium
GGCCGGGCTTCGATGTGGTGCGGATCCTGGCGCGCGTGGGTGGCGCTGAAGATCGTTGCCTCGGGTGCGAGCACCTTGGCGAGCGCCGCCCACTCCGGCTCGCAGGTGAAGACACCAAGGGCATGGGCCGGTACACCGTACGATGCCGTCACGATCAGGAGGGCGGCCGCTCTCCGCCACCGGTCAGAACGCATGCGCACCATGGGCTCCAAGACTCATCACGTATTGCAACATCACCGAACGCGTGGCGTCGGGAAAATCGCCGCGATCTTCCTGGTCGGTGAACTGGACGCGCCAGGCGGAATAGTGGGAGCGCTTCCACGTCAGCACCACACTGCTCTCGGCGATCTCGCCACGATGGAAATGATCGTCGTGGGGAGCGGACACTTTCAGTCGACCGTGACGCACGCCAGCCTCCCATTGAGGATTGAAGCGATAGACGGCCGACAGATACCACGCCTGATGACGATCATCGTCGCTGGCGAACTCGTTGATCTTCGAGACGCGCGCGAGCTCCGCGGAGACGCGCAGTTGCCGGTTGCGATTGTTGCCGTCGGGCGCCCACTTCCAGACCGCGTCGACGATCACCATGTTGCGACCGCTGTATGCGGCGCCATGCTCATGCTCGTGCTCGTGGACCTCGCCCACGGCTACTTCTTCCTCGTCGGACGGATCGCGCCGGTTTCGCAAGTAACCGAGGCCGACCTGCCAGCTCTGGCTGATGCCGATGTCACCACCCAGGCGAGTGCCGACCGTGAAGGCGCCCAGCGCCGGCGTGTTGGTGCTTTCCGGGATGAGCATTCGTCCGCTCAACGCTTCGACACCCACTTGCCAATAGAGCGCGGTCGGTAGCACCCAACTGAGACGCAACCCGTCGTCGAAATGGTGCTGGCCGATCAGTGCGCGATAGAGCAGAGGACGTTCGACGAAATCATCGGCATGCGGGTGCTGACCATTCAGGTAGCCGATCTGCGACAGGAATCGTCCGGCACGCAGTGATAGGCCGGACGGGAGGGAAAGCGATTCGATCCAGGCCTCTTCGAGTTCGATTTCCGTCGTTCCGTCATGCGCATGCACCGCAGCGGTGGTCTGGGCACGGAACCAGTCGTCGACCTGGCCACCGGCCGACAGTTCGGTGTGGCCCAGACCGAAGCCCCGCTCACGCTCACCGAGCGCAAGCGATCGACTGGCAAAGCCGGCATCCAGCACCAGACCCAGGGACAGGCCCGAGAACTGTGCGGACGGTTCTGTGCGCGCGGGTGAAGTCGGCGCTGACTGGGCGTGAAGCCGGGCGGGCGATCCGATCAGCATGCTTGCGAGCAGCAGGCCGGTTACCCAGGCGATCCGCTCGGCACGATGGCTGCCGGCTCGTGACGGGCATTCGGTCGGTTCGGCGATTCTGATCCGTTCGACGTTATCCATTTCTGCTGCGCGCTCATTCATGGTCGGGCTCGGGAACCACGTTGCGCCATTCAGTTGCGCAACTCAATTGCGCAACTCAGTTGCGAACCCGGAGTATAGCCAGAACCGACCGAAATGCAACTGTGTTGCTTGAAGGAGTTGGCTCAGCCGGCGTTGGCGCTTTTGCAGGCGGGGCATTCGCCCTGCACCTTCAATTCCGCGTGTTCCGCCTTGAAGCCGCGGGGCAGGTGGAGATCGACATCCGGATTGCTGCTTTCCAGGCAATACACCCGATCGCAGGTCCGGCATTCGAAGTGGATGTGGTCTTCCCCTTCGCGCCCGACGGCACCGAACCGCCAGATGCGGGATTCGTTGGCGATTCGATGGGCAAGACGATGGACGACGAGCCATTCGAGCACACGGTAGACGGTGACACGATCGACCGCCGTGCCGTCGCCATCGAGGCGGGCAAGGACATCGTCGTGCGTCAGTGCGGTTTCGGAGGCGAGCAACACCGCCAGAATGTTCAGGCGGGCACTGGTGACGCGTTCGCCGGAATCGGTGAGTCGTTCCAGAGCCATCGAACGGGCCTGCGCAGGGGGGCGAATCGAAGAATGCCGTTCGGATCGTCTGACCAAGTCGCTTCTCGGGAGGGGGATGGCGGCGGCGGCGCCGTACGAGGATGATAACGGCAGCGGACTGCGCATGTCCGTCGCGAAGTCGGCAGCACGACCCTGGCGCCCCGGACGGGCGGAGTCCGGCGTCCATCGCGAGCGAGGTAGCGGGCCTTTGGCCTTGTATTGCAACGATGGGCCGGCACCGCGATCGCTAAAGTACCTGTCGATCCTGCCGAAAGTCTGAGCAGGACAACTGCATCATTCAATTCCGGAGTGTCAGCCATGGGTCTGTTTGGTTCGATGGGTATTGCCAGACGGCTATGGACGGTCGTCATCGTGCTTTCATTGGCGCTCGCATCCGTCGCGGGCTATGCATACGTTCAGCTCAGTCATGTCGCGGACGCCGCTCGTCGGGCCGAACTGTCTCGGGTGCCGCAACTCGCCGAGGCGGCCGCGATGGAATTGAACATCACCCGCGCATCATTGCAGCTTCGCCATGCGATGCTGGCCCGCACGCCTGCCGAAAGACAGGCGTCGGTGGACGACATCGCGGTCAAGCGCCGGCTGGTCACCGACTCCATCGCGATCTATGCGAAGGGTCTCTACACCGAGCGCGGTACCCGGATGTTCGAGACGCTGCCTCCGATGATGGCGAACTTCTGGCAACTCGCCGATGAGAACCTTGCGCTGATCCTGGACGGCAAGATCGATGATGCGTTTGCCTTCCTGGTCGACAAGACCATCCCGTTGCGCAACGAACTGCTTGCCGTGCTCGACGAGATGGTGCAATACCAGCGCGTCTCCCTGACCAGCGACGTCGACGAGATCGGCAAGGAGATCAAATCCACGATCATGGTGCTGGTCAGCCTGGTCGTCGTGGCCATCGCCGGTCTGCTGTTGTCGTCGGCGTACGTGGCCCGTACGTTGCGCAGCCGGGTCGCTCTGTCGCAATCGGTGGCCGAACGCGCACGAGATGGAGATCTGACGACGCCTATCCCGTCCGGTTCCGTCGATGAGTTCACGCCGTTGCTCGATGCGTTGCGCGCGATGCAGGCATCGCTGTCGACCATCGTCTCGGGCGTGCGCAACAACGCCGAAAGTGTTGCGTCGGCAAGCGCCCAGATTGCGCAGGGCAATCTCGACCTGTCTTCGCGTACCGAAAGCCAGGCGAGCGCGCTGCAGGAGACTGCGGCAACCATGGAGGAGCTCGGCCAGACGGTGCGCCACAACGCGGACAACGCTCAGCAGGCCAACCAGCTGGCGCTGAGCGCATCGGGTGTCGCGGTCAAGGGCGGCGACGTCATGGGCCAGGTGATCGGTACGATGCGCGACATTCACGAATCGTCGCGGCGCATCGCCGACATCATCGGCGTGATCGAC
>JBGSTN010000941.1:0-1564 GCA_041736455.1 Burkholderiaceae bacterium
GCGCACCAGGTCGCTGAACCCGAAGCGGACCAGTACGACGGCGATCTCCTGTAGGCGGGCGGCGTTTTCCAGCATGATGACCGCCAGCATACCGCGCCGCCGCCATTGCGCCGCCCGCTCTTGCGCGGATCAGGGTGCGAAGTGCACGTCGAAGCGAGCCGACAGTTCGGCCAGTCGCTTGTCCCGTGTCCAAAGTAAGACGCCGGGCGTAATCAGCGCAGACGCGAGCAGCGTCAAGTGGATCCATCCACAACCGAGGCCGTACAGCCGCTCGCGATCGATCAAACTGGCCACCTCATCCCACGATGGCTCCCGTGCTTTGCCCAGCCAGTAGAGGTTCTCGAACGTTCGAGAGCGATCAGGTGGTGTTCCGCAGGCGATTTCACCCAGGACCATCGGATGCGTCAGCACTCGGTCTTGTGAAAGCAGGAAGCTCAGCGCGGGGATACCTCGGCGGAAGTGATCGATCCAGATCGAGGTGTCAACGAGTATCCCGTTCATCGAGTCGATAGCGCGCGTCGTCGCGGCGGATCCTTGATATCAGGCGCGGCGCCGCCAAGTGCGGCCAAACGCTGGGCCGCCTGAACTCGGATGAAGGTGCGGATCGCCTCGCGAAACAGATCGGACTTGTCCATGGCGGGGTCGGCGAGCGCCAGCGCTTGCGAATAAAGATCGTCGTCGATCGTGACCGTCGTTCGCATGGTTACCTCTGCATCTTTTTCGATGCGAATTTGCATCAATCACATCATCATATTCTATCCGCACCGACATCTCAATGGACGGCAACCACTGTCCGTGCGCATCCCGTGTAGTACGCTCGGGCCCTGCGCGGCCGCCGCGATTGGAAAGACCGAACTGATGCCGAACCTGGAAACTACCGATGCCACGCCGTGTACCCTGGCAACGATTGCAGCCGTATCGGCTGTCGTTGCCGCCCTAGCAGTGCCAGGCATCGCAACTGCCAGCATCCGACTGTCTTGCCAGTTCGAGACCGGCGGCGAATCCCAGACCCGCGAATTCGCGCCGGTGCGCGATCCCTATGCGGTGCCGGCGATCGACCTCTCGGAGCGATTCCGCTTCAAGGCCGTGCTCTACGGCGACGAGCGTCAGGTCGAATACGTGAAGCTCTACGCCTACTACCAGACCGAACGCCAGCCGGTGCTGCTGCACGAGGCGCGTTATCTCGCGCCTCGCATCGCCGATGGTCGCGATCCGGTCGCATTGACCGGGTCGCATACGCTTTATTCGCCGGACCTCGAACGCCCGCTCGAGTTCGGTTGTGTGCTGCTCGAGCGTGCCCCATGAGTCTTCGGGGTCCGATCCGGCTGTGGCGTCTGGCGGTCGCGCTGCTGCTGCTCGCCGGCGAGACGCCTGCGGCCGAGCCGTCGCATGCAATGTCGATCGTGTTCGTCGGCGACATCATGCTGGCCGGCGCACCGGATACGTTGATCGAGCGCGGAATCGATCCGTTCGCGGGGGTGGCAGATGTCCTGAAGGCCGCCGATCTTCGCGTCGGCAACCTCGAGTGTGTCGTGGCGACGATCGGATTACCGATGCCCCACAA
>JBGSTN010000942.1:0-2134 GCA_041736455.1 Burkholderiaceae bacterium
AGGTCATGAAGAACGTCGCGGGCTACGACATCTCGCGGATGCTCGCCGGATCGATGGGCATTCTCGGGGTGATCGCCGAAGTGTCGCTCAAGGTGTTGCCGGTCCCTGCCGTCGAACGATCGATGACGCTGAGCACGAACGAACGCGATGCACTGGGTCTGATGAACGAGTGGGGCGGTCGACCGTTGCCGATCTCGGCCACCAGCTGGCACGACGATGCGCTCGAGATCCGCTTTTCCGGCGCGGATTCGGTGGTCAAGCAGGCCTGCGCACGATTCGCCGATGCCTACGGCGCTCGCGAACTCGACGATGGGCCAGGATGGTGGGAGCAACTGCGTGACCAGCGCCACGCTTTTTTCTCCGACGGTGCCATGCCGCTCTGGCGGCTTTCGCTTCCGTCGGTTGCCCCCTGCATCGATCTGCCTGGTCGCCAGTTGATCGAATGGGGAGGGTCGCAGCGCTGGTGGCGTACCGATGCGCCGGCGGCCGAGGTGCGCCGTTGTGCCGAGCATGTGGGCGGAACGGCGACGCTGTTTCGGGGTGGCGACAAATCGGTTGGCGCGTTCCATGCACTTGCCGAACCGCTGGCCCGCATTCACCGCAAGCTGAAAGCCGAGTTCGATCCACTCGGCGTGTTCAATCCCGGCCGGCTCTACAACGGTCTATGACGAGTCCGAGCGTCTGATGGAAACTCACCTGGCCGACTGGCTGAAGGGCACACCCGACGGCGAGACCGCCGAAGCCATTCTGCGCACCTGCGTGCATTGCGGCTTCTGCACGGCGACCTGCCCGACCTATCAACTGCTCGGTGACGAACTCGACGGCCCGCGTGGCCGTATCTACCTGATCAAGCAGGTCATCGAGGGAGGCCAGCCGACGGCGGCTACCCAGATGCATCTCGATCGCTGCCTGACCTGTCGCAATTGCGAGACCACCTGTCCATCGGGCGTGCAATACGGACATCTCGTGGACATCGGGCGCAAGCTCGTGGATGAGGCGGTGCCGCGTCCACCGGCGCAAAGGCTGTTGCGATTCGCGCTGCGTGAGTTCACCACCAGGCGCTGGCTGTTCGACCCGATGATGCGAATGGGCCGTCTCGCGCGTCCCTGGCTGCCTGCGACGTTGCGCGCGAAAGTGCCTGCGGCACGACTGCCCGGCGCGTGGCCCTCCGCCACGCAGGCGCGCAAGGTGATTCTGCTCAATGGCTGCGTCCAGCCTGCGATGTTGCCCGCGATCGATGCCGCGACCGCACGCGTTCTCGACCGGCTGAGCTACGAATCGTTGGTGGTCGGCGAATCCGGCTGTTGCGGTGCCATCCGGCTGCACCTCGGTGACCAGGACGGCGCGCTCGCGAACGTGCGTCGCAATATCGACGCCTGGTGGCCACTCGTCGCAGGCGGCGACATTGCCGCGATCGTGATGAACGCTTCGGGCTGCGGGGCGACGGTCAAGGAGTACGCCTATCTCATGCGCAACGACCCCGACTACGCACGGAAAGCGCAGCGCATCGTCGAACTGACACGCGACCTTGCCGAATTCCTGCCACCATTGGCCGACGAGATCGAACCACTCGTGCATCGTCGCCCGGCGCACAAGGTGACGTTTCATTCGCCCTGCAGTCTGCAGCATGGCCAGCAGGTCCGCCACACGGTCGAGACCCTGCTGACGCGTCTGGGCGTCGACCTGGCGCCGGTCGTGGATTCGCATCTGTGCTGCGGGTCGGCTGGAACCTATTCGGTGACGCAACCCGTGCTTTCCAGGCAACTGCGCGATCGCAAGCTGGCGGGACTGACGACCCACGGCGCGCAGGAGATCCTGTCTGCCAACGTCGGATGCATCACGCATCTGCAGTCGGGCACCGAACATTCGGTCCGTCACTGGGTCGAGTGGCTGGACGAAGCGATGCGTCCGGGATGAAGCCGGTGTGCACGCGAAACCGACGCACCACCTCGCCACCGATGGTGCTGCTCGCGATGAGTGTCGGATTGACAGTCGGCATGGGCGCGATGGCTGCCGAGCCTCGTGCCGGATCCCGCGGCGGCGGCGTCGAACTGACGACGGACCAGGTTGCCCCGCTGGTCAGGTTCATGGACGAGCGGGTCGCCGCGCATGATGTCCTGGCGGCCACCTTGGC
>JBGSTN010000954.1:0-6047 GCA_041736455.1 Burkholderiaceae bacterium
TACGGAGGCCCCCATGCACACCAGCGACGCGACGAGACCAACCGGGCGACCACGCTGGACCCCACGGTGCAGGCCGAGTGGCGTACGCCCGACTGGTCGCTGAGCGGCGGACTGCGCCACACCACGGCAAAGTTCGAATCGGACGACAACTACATCGTCGGCACGAACGGTGACGACAGCGGCAGCACCCGATACTCGGCGACGCTGCCCGTCATCGGCGGACGAATCGAACTGACGCCGAATCTGCAGGCTTTCGCAAGTTTCGGGCGCGGCTTCGAAACGCCGACACTCAACGAGGTCGCCTATCAGAACGGTCTCGCCGGTTTCAACAGCGGGCTCAATGCGTCGCGAAGCAACAGTGCCGAACTCGGTTTGCGCGGTCGGATGCCCGGCGGAATCTGGAACGCGACGCTGTTCGACATCCATACGAAGGACGAGATCGTCGTGCTCAGCAACGCAGGCGGACGGGCGACCTTCCAGAACGCCGGTGGCACGCGCCGGAAGGGTCTCGAACTCTCCGGCGAAGTCGGTGTCGATTCGGTGACCTTCTCCGGCGCATACACGAGGCTCGATGCCGAATACACCGACGGATTCAACACCTGTACGGCAACGCCCTGCCCGACACCGAACGTACCGGTGGCAGCCGGCAACCGGATGCCGGGCCTGCCGAAGGATCATCTTTTCATGCAAGTTGCCTGGGAACCGAAATCATGGCGGGGTTCGGTGTTCACGTTCGAGGGCCGGCACATGAGCAATGTGGCCGTCAATGACACCAACTCCGATTTCGCGGATGCGCACACGGTACTGTCGGTCGGATCGCGCTTCGAGCAGCGCTTCGGTGCGTGGACCGTGCGGGAGTTCCTGCGTGTGGACAATCTCGCCGATCGGCGCTATGCCGGATCGGTCATCGTCAACGATGGCAACGGCCGCTTCTTCGAACCGGGCGCGGGGCGATCCTACTTCGGTGGTATCGAGGTGGCTCGAAGATTCTGACGTAACGCGCGGGTTCCGGAGCCTTGCGCTACGAAACCTGTGCGACCAGTTCGTCGAGGCGACGCGCATCGGCAACGAACTGACGAATGCCCTCGGCGAGCTTGTCGGTCGCCATCGCGTCCTCGTTCAGGTCGAAACGAAACGCCGGCTCATCGAGATGGACCATGTCTTCGCCCTCGGTGGCGGCGCGCTTCGCGTCGAGATGAACTGAAGCAACCTCGTTCATTCCACTCAACTGCGCAAGCAATTCCGGACTGATCGTGAGCAGATCGCAGCCGGCCAATGCGAGGATCTGGCCCGTGTTGCGAAAGCTCGCGCCCATCACTTCGGTGCGGTAGCCATGGCGCTTGAAGTAGTTGAAGATTCGCGTCACCGACTGCACCCCCGGGTCCTCGCATCCGACGAAGTCGCGACCGTCGCGCTTCTTGTACCAGTCGTAGATACGCCCCACGAACGGCGAAATGAGGGTCACGCTCGCTTCGGCACAGGCAACCGCCTGCGCGAACGAGAAGAGCAACGTGAGGTTGCAGTGAATGCCTTCGGTTTCCAGTTGCCGCGCAGCGGCGATGCCTTCCCAGGTCGACGCGATCTTGATCAGGACCCGTTCGCGCGAAATGCCCGCATCGTCGTATAGCGCGATGAGCTTGCGTGCCTTGGCGATACTGGCCACCGTATCGAACGACAGACGCGCATCGACTTCGGTGCTCACGCGCCCCGGAATGATCTCGAGAATCTCCAGCCCGAAGCGCACGAGCAGGCGATCGACGATCACTTCAGGATCGTTCGTCCCCGCATGCTTGACCGTTTCCATCAACAACGATCGATATTCGTCCTTCTGCAGCGCCTTGACGATCAGCGTGGGGTTGGTGGTGGCGTCTCGCGGCTGGAAGCGACGCATCGTGTTGAAGTCGCCCGTGTCGGCCACCACGACCGAACTTTCCTTGAGGGACTCCAGGGCATTCACCGCAATGGTCCCTTCGAAAAGACGGTTATCGAGAGCATCACGACGAGCACCGAGAACAATCCGGCACTCCACATCGCGAACGGAACGCCGATCAACGGAATGTTGGCCTCGTTGCACATGGCGCTCGCCTGGAAGAGCCACGGCATCGTCTGGTCGAGGCCCAGGCCGCTGACGACCTTGTCGGCGAACGTGAGATTGCACGATAGATCGGCGGTGGCCACGAAGTGCTGCCAAAGGGCCGCGACGAGACCCGACACGCCCAGCGCCAATGCAATCGATGCGACACCTCGGGCAGCCCCGGGCGACCCGCCCATCAACCAGGCGACCAGTGCACACGCACCCAGCAGCAGGTAGATGAGACGTTGCAGCACGCACCAGGCACAGGGATGCATGTCGGAGTAGTGCTGCAGTCCGACGGCCAGGGCTACCGACCCGAAGGCCAGGATGGCGGTCCACAGCAGATAGCGTGCATAGGGACGATCGATCTCGCCGATCCAGTCGTCGCCGGTATCTTCGTTGGTCTGTTCGGTCAGCAATGCCATGTCGATGAGATCCAAGCGAAGGACGGGCAGAAACGGAAACGCGGGTCTGTGACCCGCGCGCCGTGCTGCCTGACCTGTGAAGAGAGAGTCAGACCTGTTCGGTCTCGGTTTCCGCCTCGTCTTCGCCACCCGAGGAAGGCGGCGTCGATCCTTCTTCGAAGGCGATGGCAATTTCACCCGCGGCATCGAGGTCGACGACGACCTTGCCACCGTGGACGAGCTTGCCGAACAGCAGTTCGTCGGCCAGCGCCTTGCGGATCGTGTCCTGGATGAGCCGCTGCATCGGCCGCGCACCCATCAGCGGATCGAAGCCCTTGACACCCAGGTGCTTGCGCAATGCCTCGGTGAAGACCGCGTCGACCTTCTTCTCGTGCAACTGCTCTTCCAGTTGCATCAGGAACTTGTCGACGACGCGCAGGATGATGGTCTCGTCGAGCGAGCCGAAGCTGATCGTCGCATCGAGCCGGTTGCGGAACTCTGGCGTGAACATCCGCTTGATTTCCTGCATCTCGTCGCCGGCTTCGCGCGAGTCACTGAAACCGATCGACCGCTTCTGCAGGCTCTCGGCACCCGCGTTCGTGGTCATGATGATGATCACGTTGCGGAAATCGGCCTTGCGGCCATTGTTGTCGGTCAACGAACCGTGATCCATCACCTGCAGCAGGATATTGAAGATCTCGGGATGCGCCTTCTCGATCTCGTCGAGCAGCAGGACCGAATGCGGCTTCTTCGTGATCGCCTCGGTCAGCAGACCGCCCTGGTCGAAGCCCACGTACCCCGGTGGCGCACCAATCAGGCGCGATACCGCATGGCGCTCCATGTATTCGGACATGTCGAAGCGCAGCAGCTCGATACCGAGCGTGAAGGCGAGCTGGCGAGCCACTTCGGTCTTGCCGACGCCGGTCGGCCCCGAGAACAGGAAGGCGCCGATCGGCTTGTCCGGCTTGCCCAGACCCGAACGCGACATCTTGATCGCAGCCGCGAGCGCCTCGATCGCCTTGTCCTGGCCGAAGACGGTGTTCTTGAGATCGCGATCGAGATACTGCAGCTTGCTGCGGTCGTCCGACGATACCGAAGCCGGCGGAATGCGGGCGATCTTCGACACGATGCCTTCGATGTCGTTCTTGCCGATCACCTTCTTCTGCTTGCCCTTGGGCAGGATGCGCTGCGCTGCCCCGGCCTCGTCGATGACGTCGATCGCCTTGTCGGGCAAATGCCGGTCGTTGATGTATTTGGACGACAGTTCGGCCGCCGACGTGAGCGCCGATGCCGAATACTTGACGCCGTGGTGCTCCTCGAACCGCGACTTGAGGCCCCGCAGGATCTGCACCGTCTGTTCGACCGTCGGCTCGTTGACATCGATCTTCTGGAACCGGCGCGACAGCGCGTGGTCCTTCTCGAAGATGCCGCGATACTCGGTGTAGGTGGTGGCGCCGATGCACTTGAGCACACCCGACGACAAAGCCGGCTTGAGCAGGTTGGACGCGTCCAGCGTACCGCCCGAGGCCGAACCCGCGCCGATGATGGTATGGATCTCGTCGATGAACAGGATCGCATGGGGCGCCTGCTTCAACGCCTTGAGCACGGCTTTCAGTCGCTGCTCGAAATCGCCCCGGTACTTGGTGCCGGCGAGCAACGCACCCATGTCGAGCGAATGCACGACGGCGTCGTTCAGGATGTCGGGCACTTCGTTCTGGGTGATGCGCCACGCCAGGCCCTCGGCGATGGCGGTCTTGCCGACGCCGGCCTCGCCGACCAGCAGCGGATTGTTCTTGCGACGGCGGCACAGCACCTGGATCACGCGCTCGACTTCGTCTTCACGGCCGATGAGCGGATCGATCTTGCCTTCGCGGGCAGCCACGTTGAGGTTCTGCGTGTACTGCTCGAGCGCGCTCTGCTGCGAGCCGCTCGCGCCCTCGCCTTCCTGATCGGTGGCTTCTTCCTTGGGCTGGTCTTTCGGCTGCGGCGTCTTGGTGATGCCGTGCGAAATGTAGTTGACGACGTCGAGCCGCGTTATTCCCTGCTGATGCAGGTAGTAGACGGCGTGTGAGTCTTTTTCGCCGAAGATGGCGACTAGCACATTGGCGCCCGTGACTTCCTTCTTGCCGTTGCTGGTCGATTGCACGTGCATGATGGCACGCTGGATCACACGCTGAAAACCCAATGTGGGCTGCGTGTCGATCTCTTCCGACCCCGGCACGACCGCCGTGTTTTCCTTGATGAACCCGGTAAGGTTCTTGCGGAGCTCGTCCACGTTGGCGGCACACGCGCGCAGCACCTCGGCAGCTGACGGGTTATCCAGCAGCGCCAGCAGCAGGTGCTCGACGGTAATGAACTCGTGGCGCTGCTGTCTGGCCTCGACGAACGCCATGTGCAGGCTGACTTCAAGTTCCTGAGCAATCATGCTTCCTCCATCACGCACTGCAGCGGATGCTGGTGCTGGCGTGAAAAACTACAGACCAAGTCGACTTTCGTCGCGGCAACATCCGCCGGAAACACGCCGCAAACTCCGCGCCCTTCGCGATGGACCTTCAGCATGACCTGGGTCGAGGCTTCGCGCCCCAGGCCGAAAAATTTCTGCAACACGATCACGACGAACTCCATCGGGGTGTAGTCGTCGTTCAGCAGCAGCACCTTGAACATCGGTGGCGGCTTGACTTTGTTCTCCTGTTCTTCGAGAACGGGAGTGCTAGTGGGAGATGTTGCCATGACGCCCATTCTATCCAGCTATCGATAACCTGCAAGAACCGCCTGGCAGCAAATGAGGGCGGGCGTCGTGTGCCGGATGACCCGATCCTGGCATGGTAAGTTCAAGTGCCACTTGACGCCTTGCTCCAATTACCAAAAAATCGACATATGGGTAGGTTAAAGGCAGCCTCTTCCAAGGGTCATCTCTAGGTCGGGGCAAAGCGTCTGAACGTTGGTCTGGCCAGATCAACCGCAGGGCCGCTGGCGCCTGTCCTTGGAGAGTAGGTAGGGGTTGACCACCTTGCTTTCAATGGTCGGCCCCCCGACTCGCGACTCGTGTGCAGTGAGGGGACGGATTCATGGCAACTGGAACGGTCAAATGGTTCAACGATGCGAAAGGTTTCGGCTTCATTACGCCGGACGAAGGTGGTGAAGATCTTTTCGCCCATTTCTCATCCATTGAAATGGCAGGCTTCAAGTCGTTGAAAGAGGGGCAGCGGGTCCAATTCGACATCGTGCAAGGTCCTAAAGGCAAGCAGGCAGCCAAGATACAGGCAGCCTGACCACCACCACAATCATCGGTCATAGTGATGGCGTCGAGCGAACGGGCCCGACGCCATTTTTTTTGGTCGTGACCGTATCCGGTGCCGGGCATATGTGGTCGGCCCGAGGCATGGCAGCACATTCACCACCCAGCCTGGCCGACACGGCTGCGGCGGATTGCCGGACCTGATCGGCGATCGTCGACTGCCAGTCGGACGAGAAATTGTCCTGGTGGCCCAATGCGGTAATCACAATTGCCGGCTCGCCCTCGTGATCGAAGGCGACCGCGCTGAACGCATTGACGCCCGGAATGGGTC
>JBGSTN010001016.1:0-3045 GCA_041736455.1 Burkholderiaceae bacterium
CCTCCGGCAGCTGGCGGCATGAGCCGAGTCCTCGTGACGGGTGCGGCCGGCTTCATCGGCATGCACGTGGCGCGTGCGTTGCTGCGCCGTGGCGAGCACGTCGTCGGGCTGGACAACCTCAACGACTACTACGATGTCGGGCTCAAGCGCGCCCGCCTCGCGCAGCTGCTGGCGCATCCGGGCTTTCGCTTCGAACACATCGACATCGCCGATACCCTGGCGGTCGAGCGAGTCTTCGAAGGCAATGTCTTCGACCAGGTCGTCCATCTGGCCGCGCAGGCCGGCGTGCGTTTTTCGGTGACCCACCCGCATGCGTATGGGCAGGCCAACCTGGTCGGCTTTCTCAACGTGCTGGAGGGTTGCCGTCATGCACGGATCGGTCATCTCGTGTATGCGAGCAGTTCGAGTGTCTACGGCGGCAATCGCAAGATGCCGTTCGCCGAACACGATGGTGTCGACCATCCGGTCAGCCTCTATGCGGCCACGAAGAAAGCGAACGAGTTGATGGCGCACAGCTACAGCCACCTGTACGGCATGCCGACGACGGGACTGCGCTTCTTCACGGTCTATGGTCCGTGGGGGCGTCCGGACATGGCGTGCTTCAAGTTCGCCAATGCGATTCTTGCCGATCAGCCGATCCCGGTATTCAACCGTGGTCAGATGAGCCGCGACTTCACCTATATCGACGATATCGTCGATGCGCTGGTCGCCGTGCTCGATCGTCCGCCGACCGCACTGGCGACTTCGGCGACTTCGGCGGCTTCGGCGACATCGATCATCACGGCCGCGCCCGGATCAGACGGCGCCGACACCAACCGCTTCGGCAGCGACGCACCTTATCGTGTCCTCAACATCGGCAGCCACAACCCGGTGCCCTTGCTCGAATTCATCGGCGCACTCGAACGGGCACTCGGACGACGCGCGCATCTCGATCTGCAGCCGATGCAGGCCGGCGATGTGCCTGCCACCTATGCCGACGTCAGCCGACTGCAGCTGTTGACCGGGTTGACACGGCCTGCCACATCGCTCGAGACCGGCATCGGACGATTCGTCGATTGGTACCGCGACTATCGTCGCGCGCCGGTGCATTCGGGCGGCGGCGCTCCCGTACGACGCGAACACAGCAGTATCTGACGATCGAACCGTCAGCCGATGGCGGCTCCTGCAACGATCAGTGGCCGGAGCCACTCTCTTGACCATGCCGATTCCGGCCAGCGGAAATTCATGATGACTCAAGTATTGATTGCCGAAGACGAATCCGTGCTTGCCAGGAATCTGGCAACCGCGCTGCGGCGGCTGGACATCGAGGCGACGGTCGTCACTTCGTACCGGAGCGCCGTGCAGGCATTGAGTGAACGCACGTTCGACATGATCTGCACCGACATCAATCTCGGTGATGGCAGCGGCCTGGAACTGTCCGATCGGGTTCGCTGCACATCGCCCGACGTCCCGATCATCGTGTTCACCGGCCAGGACAGTGTCGAGAACCGTGTGCGCGCCGAAGACTTCGGGCCCGCTGCCTTCCTGACCAAGCCGTTCTCCCTCGCGCGGTTTCGTGAGCTGGTCAGCACGCTGCTGGACACGCCGCTTCCCCAGATGCCATCGCGTTCGGACGGCCCGTCGAAACTGTCGGTCCTGATGTATTCCCACGACAGCATCGGCCTGGGCCACATGCGGCGCAACGCCTCGATCGCCGCGCAGATCGCCAGGAAGCATCCCGGCGCGAGCATCCTGATGCTTGTGGGCAGCCCGACCGGCGCACTGTTCGAACTGGCGCCGGGCGTCGATGTGATCAAGCTGCCGTCGATCGCCAAGGTCGGCGTCGATACCTGGCTGCCGAGCAGTCTGCGCATCCCGGCGCGGCAACTCGGCGAACTTCGTGCGGGGCTGATCGAGCGCGCCGTGCAGTGCTTTGCGCCCGACGTGATGCTGGTCGATCACGAACCTGCGGGTGTCTGGGACGAATTGCGCGGGGCGTTGCGCTACGTGCGCGAACACCTGCCGGCGACGCGCGTGGTGCTCGGCCTGCGCGACATTCTCGATGAGCCGGACAGGACGCGCGCGCGGTGGCGGGAGAAGGGCATCGACCAGTTGATCAGAAGCACCTACGACAAGGTGTTCATCTACGGCAGCCAGGATGTCTTTCCCAGTGCCGAGCGCTACGGACTCGACGAGATCGGTCCGAAGCTCGGTGTGCAGTACTGCGGTTACGTCGTCGCGCGATCGAGCCTGCGGCGTTCGCCGATCGTCGATCGCGCCGCGCGTCCCCGTCTGTTGATCTCGGGCGCAGGCGGACGCGACGCCTATCCGATGATCGACGCCGCGCTGCAGGCGCTCGAATCGCTGGATACGACGCATCGTCCGATCACGACCGTCGTTTCGGGCCCGTTGATGGAAGAAGAGTTTCGCGACGCCCTGCGTCGTCGCTGCGACGTGATGGGCTGCGAATTTCACGGCAGTTGCAGCGACTTGACGGATCGCCTGGTCGACACGGACCTGCTGATGACCATGGGCGGCTACAACTCGGTGCTCGAATCGATCGCGGCCGGTTGTCCGACGCTGGTCATCCCCCGGATCGGACCCAGCGCCGAACAGCGCATCCGCGCAGCCACGCTGGCCGCGCGCGGATTGGTGCAGACGACCGTGCTGTATCCCGGCGTCGTTGCGGAACTGGCGGCGCTGTTCACGACATTGGCGATCCGTTCGAAGGCGTTGCCGGAGAAGCTGCCCATGGATGGCGCCGAGGTCGCGGCGCGTGCGCTGATCGAGATTGCCGGGGTCGGCGCGACGCAGGTGCGCTTCTGATCAGGCGAGTCCGATCAGAAGCTCACTGACAGGGTCGCGCCGACTACCTGGTCGGCGACGGTATCGGACAGGCCCTTGACCAGGTAGAGGCCGGCTTCCCAGTGCTCGTCGAGTTGCATCGTCATGCCGACGCCCAACAACCGCTCCGCAGGTGCCTCGGCCACGATCGGACTTTCCGATTCCCAGAACACCGACAGCAGGGTGGCTTGCGTGACCTGCCACTCGACGCCGAGCGCGGTG
>JBGSTN010001063.1:0-1719 GCA_041736455.1 Burkholderiaceae bacterium
GCCCGTCGACGACCACCTTGTCGGCCTGGACCTTGCCACTCAGGAGCGGGATCACCTTGACACTGACCCGCGCCCGCTTGACGCTGATGGCGGTCGGCTCCGCGCGGGGCTCCGACAGACTCATCGCGGGCAATGAAACGGCGACGTTGGGATAGAGGCTGAGCGCCAGATCGCCGTCGATGGTCAACTTCCGACCGTACTGTTGCTGAACGAAGGACTCGATCTGGGGCTTGAAACGATTGATGTCGACGAATGCGACCAGCGCAACCGCGGTCACCACCAGGACAAGGGCGAGGACGACCACGCCGATCATGAGTTTCTTTAGCATCTTGGTCCGTTGAAAGGTTGTTTTCAGAAGTCGATCCGGCAAGGAATCGATTACGCGATACCGGGATCGTGCGACCGACCGGTCGAATCGGGTGCCGCCCCCGACACAACGAGCCGGCAATCCTTCGGTGCGCGCTGCAGCGCACTGATCAGCCATCGATAAGCCGGGCGGGTTTCGTCCTGCTTGCGCCAGACCGCATCGATCGCCGCCCCTTCCATGTCGAAGGGCAGGTCACGCTGCACCAGCTGACTCGCGAAGCCGGTGGCCGGTATGAAATGCGCCGGCACCACCGCCAACAGATCCGAATTGACGACCACCTGACCGGCGGTGAAGAACTGGTTGACCGTCAGCACGATGCGCCGCTTCATCCCCAGTTCGGCCAGGGTCTGATCGGAAAAACCGAACGGGCGACCCGAGAAGCTGACAAGCAGGTGTTGCGCATCGCAGAACTGCTGGAGCGTGATGTTCGGGGAGCGCGCCAGCGGATGGTCATGTCGCATCACGCAGACATACGGGCTACTGTACAGGTGATCGATCCCGAAAGTATCCGGCATGTCGTCCTGCATCGCGTGAAGACGGATGGCGGCACTGGCCACCGGAAAATAGCCGACGGCGGCGTCCACGTCGTTCTTCTCGAGCAGAGGCCGAGGATCTCGGGTCGTCAACGGAAGTACCCGCAACGAGACATTGGGGGCTTCCTGCTGCACGATGTGCACGAGTTCCGGCACGATGGCGGTGGCTGTGGCATCGGCCATCGCCAGCTTGAATGTGGCGTGGGTCGTCGCTGCATCGAAGTCAGGCGGCGAAATCGCATCTTCGAGACTGCCCAGCGCCTGACGCACGGCGGGCCATAGTGCCGTCGCGCGGGGTGTCGGTTCCACGCCATACCCCGAACGGGTCACCAGATCGTCGCCCAGCGCGTCGCGCAGGCGCTGGATCGCATTGCTCACGGCGGGTTGCGTCATCGCCAGACTGCTGGCGGCACGCGTCAGGCTTCGCTCGAGCATCACCTCGTTGAACACCCGGAGCAGGTTGAGGTCGAGGTTGCGAAATTGCATGGCCATTCCGATGTATTCACAGAAGCCATGATAACCATTCCAAAAATAAATTGGACGGATACTTGTTGTCCTGCAACAATCCCTCCTACAAACGACAGAGAGCCTTCGAGGCTCCAAACAACCAGACTCCTTCTCGATTGCACTGCACCAAGGAATTCAGAATGCCTACCGTGATTACCCATGCCGATCTGGCCAAGATGGCCCCGGATGCCGCCGCGAAACCGGCGAAGCCCACATTTTTCCGCCGCGTGATGGATGCACTTGCGCGCCGCGCGGAACAGAACGCGATGGCCCGCTTGTCGGCGCTGGATCCGCGGCTCGCCGCCGAAATCC
>JBGSTN010001083.1:0-1518 GCA_041736455.1 Burkholderiaceae bacterium
CTGATGGGCGACCCGCGCCTGATCATGTTCGACGAACCGTCGCTGGGACTGGCTCCCGCCGTCGTCGCCGACGTGCTGCGCATCATCGCGCAGCTCAATCGCGACGACGGGATGACCGTTCTGCTCGTCGAGCAGAACGTGGCCGCTTCACTGCGCCTGGCCGGGCGTGCCTATGTGCTCGAGAACGGCGTCGTGGCACTCGAAGGATCGGGGGACGCATTGCTCAGCGATCCGCGGGTCCGGGAGGCCTATCTGGGTCTCTGAGATCGCAGCCACGCCGAATCAGCCGATGCGCAGCAGTCTGGGCTCGAACACGCCGGACTCCGACCCGCCACGCGTCGCCTTGGCGAGAGCGAGAACGCCCATGTCGACGAGCGGCTCCACCAGTATCACCAGCATGTAGGCCGCACCGAAACTGCCTACTGCCAGCAGGTTGGCCGCACCGAAACCCTGGCCGTAGAACGCCCAGAATCCGACCCAGGCGACCACGCCTGCCTGGTAGGCCGCCGACAACGCGAACACCTGCCGAAATTGGAGATCGACATAGGCCGTATCACGCCCGATGACACGCCTCGCCACGAACCCGAGCGCGACGAGCGGCACGAGCAATGTGGTGACATTCATGCCGAACTGGGGCAGATCGTGCGGCGCGAAGAGCAACCCCTGGATCAGCAGGCCCAGCGCCAGGCCGGCCGCTGCTGGCGCCATGCCGAACAGCAGGAACAGCGTCGATCCGAGGATGAAGTGCACCTCGGAAACGCCGACCGGATAATGCGGCAGGATCTGGAAGAACGAGAATGCGGCCAATGCCGTGATCGTTGTGCGAACGGCCCACGATGCAACGCCACCGCGTCGCAACTCGTGCACGGTCGCCTTCACCGCATAGAGCGCTGCGCCCGTGGCAGTCGCGTAGCCGAGGACGACTTTCGCTCCTTCGACGATGCCGGGTTCGATATGCATGCCAGACTCCTCATTGGGTGATTAGGATTGGACTAATTCGCGCGCCGTGACGGTCCGGCTTCAGGCAACGCGTACTGGTTAGCGCCTGGCCTGATGATAGCGACAACGATGATCGAAGCCCTCTGACGGGAACCGATAAACTCATGGGTTGCCGCGCGACCATCCCCATGACTCCGAATCCTGCCGATCCCAGCGAAGATCTATCCACCCACACGCCGATGATGCAGCAGTACCTGGGCATCAAACGTGAGTACCCGGCCATGTTGCTGTTCTATCGGATGGGTGACTTCTACGAGCTGTTCTTCGCGGACGCGGAACGCGCAGCGTCGTTGCTCGGCATCACGCTGACCCGGCGCGGCGCCAGCAATGGCGTACCGATCCCGATGGCCGGCGTGCCGTTCCACTCGGTCGATCAATACCTCGCGCGCCTGATTCGCCAGGGCGAGTCGGTTGCGATCTGCGAGCAGATCGGCGACCCGGCGAAGTCCAAGGGCCCCGTCGAGCGGCAGGTGGTGCGCGTGGTCACCCCCGGCACCGTCACCGACGCCGCCAGATCGG
>JBGSTN010000067.1:0-1931 GCA_041736455.1 Burkholderiaceae bacterium
GCTGATGCCAGAAGTGCAGCCGCTCCTCGCTGGACCGTACCAGCTCTTCGGCCACCACGAGCCGCATCAGCCCACCCTTCTTGTCGGTCGCCCAGATATACGGGAAGAGGCCATCGCGCTCGTCGACGGGCATCGCCAGCAGCTCGGCCAGCGGGACCATCGCGTCATTCCATGTCTCGCGCGGCGCCTTGCGGAAATGCTTGGCGAAACGCCCCTCGGTGGCCGCGAAGTCGGCGAAGGTCACCGGCAGGTCGAGCCGCGCCTTGGCGCCGGTTTCGTCGATGTGCTCGAGAGAATAGGTCGGCCAGTCGGTGTCGGGTGACGGATTGCCTGCGAGGCTCGCACACTCGCCGAACGTGACGCCCGCGTCCGGATCGTAGCGGAACAGCGGGTAGGCGCGGCTTTCCACGGCCAGTTTGCTTTGTGCCACGCTGCGATCGTCGCCCACGCCATGCTCGGGCGGACACACCGCATAGATGTTGAACAGCGCAGGTCGACGGGAGTTGAGTCCGTCTATGTAGCCTTCCAGCAGATGTGTGACGTGCGCGATCGTGCTCTGCAGCACGAAGGCACTGCGATGCGCCATGCCGATCAGGCTCATTTCCTTGCGGATCTCGCTCTTGCCGTGACGCGCTTGCCCATAGGGAGACATGTCGGCCACCTGCCCGATGAAACCCGAGGTGCAGGCCTGTCCGCCGGTATTGGAGTAGACCTGCGTATCGACCACCATGACCTTGATCGGCTTGCCGGCCATCAACATGCGCGACAGGTTCTGGAAGCCGATGTCGTACATCGCCCCGTCGCCGCCCATGCTTACCACCGGCGGGCACAGTGCCCACTCCTCGTCGTTGAACACCTCGTAGCTGAAGCGTTGGAAGAACTCGCGGTCGCGCAGCTCCACGAAATCGCCCTTGAGCTCCATCTCCGCCATGCGCACGGCCTTGAAGCCCTCGGCCATCTTGGCCATGTGGCCTTCGAACAGGCCCATCGCGACCGACGGCGAGTCCTGGAACAGGTGCGAGGTCCAGGGGAACGGATAAGGATGGTAGGGGAAGGTGCTGCCCCACACCGACGTGCAGCCCGTCGAGTTGACCATGCCCATCGTCGAGCGGCCGCGCCCGGTCGGTCCCTCGACGTAGCGCCAGCGCAGGTCTTTCAGCATTTCCATGAGCCTCGCGGTGCGTTTGACCCAGTCCGGATCCAGCGGCTGCGAGGGCTTGCCGTTGCCCAGCGTGGCCGCCAGCGTCGACAGCGTCAGGTCGTGCGCTGCGTTCGCCTCCACCGCACGCACCAGCGCACCGGTGTCGGAAAGATCGATCGACGTCGCCAGGCGCAGCCTGACATGCGTTTCGAGCCGCTGGATGAGATCGTCCAGCCGCGCCACGAACGCCATCACGCGCGGCTGCATCAGGGCGGCCACGGTGCTGACGAACAGGTGGATCGCCGTCTTCTCGCCGCAGCCGAGGCATGCGCCGTCGCCGCAGTTCATCGCGTTGTAGGTGCTCTTGTCGAGAAGCAGCGTGTCGAGCGCGCCGATCTTCTCGTCGAGACTGTCGATGCGGCTGAATTCTTTCCCCGTCGTGGGCAGGTCGAGCCAGAAGCCCCAGTCGCGGCGCAACGCAGCCACAGATTTCTCTGTCTGGGTGACCATCTCCAGTGCCCCGTCCTCGCACACCTGGACGCACAAGGCGCAGGCCTTGCAGGTCAGCGGATTGACGGTGATCGAGAACAGACCGCCGCTGCCCGGCGCCTTCTTCTCCTTCTGGCTCCAGTAGGGCCTGGTGGCGGAGAAAGCGAAGTCGCCGAGTTCGGCGCGGAACAACTTGAACTCCTCGGCCAGCGGCTCGCGCTCGTCATCCTGCGCCTCTGCCACCGTTGCGGCGATCGCATCGTCGATCAGCGCGCGCACCGCCACGCCGTCGTTGGGGCCG
>JBGSTN010000086.1:0-3624 GCA_041736455.1 Burkholderiaceae bacterium
GCACCGACATGTCGGCGGGGCGTCGGCGAGTCAGGTCCGAACCCGCGAGGCCGGTCGCCGCCTGGGGGCGAGACCGGCAACCGCAAGTCCCGGCCATCAGACGTTCAACGAGTCATCCAACAGGCAATCAATGAGCATAAAAGCAGATCGATGGATCCGGCAGATGGGCAAGAAAGGGATGATCGATCCTTTCGAACCGGGCCAGGTCCGCGAAGTGGCCGGACAACGGATCGTTTCGTACGGCACGTCGAGCTATGGCTACGATGTACGCTGCGCGGACGAGTTCAAGATCTTCACCAACATCAATTCCACGATCGTCGATCCCAAGGCCTTCGACGCACGGTCGTTCATCGACGTCAGCGGCGATGTGTGCATCATTCCGCCCAACTCGTTCGTCCTGGCGCGCACCGTGGAATACTTCCGGATTCCACGCAACGTGTTGACGATCTGCCTCGGCAAGTCGACCTACGCGCGTTGCGGGATCATCGTCAACGTGACCCCGCTGGAGCCGGAATGGGAAGGGCATGTAACGCTCGAGTTCTCCAACACCACGCCGTTGCCGGCCAAGATCTACGCGGGCGAAGGCTGCGCACAGATGTTGTTCCTCGAGTCCGATGAGGTCTGCGAGGTCTCGTACCGCGACCGCGGCGGCAAATATCAGGGTCAGCGTGGTGTCACGCTGCCACAGACATAGAAGGAGTGGCTGCCATGTCCGACAAGCTCATCATCTTCGACACGACCCTGCGCGACGGCGAGCAGAGTCCGGGGGCCTCGATGACGAGGGAGGAAAAGCTGCGCATTGCCCGGCAGCTCGAAAAACTCAAGGTCGATGTGATCGAAGCAGGGTTCGCCGCATCGTCGAATGGCGATTTCGAGGCGATCTCCAACATTGCCGCAGCCGTGCGCGAGTCGACGATCTGCTCGCTGTCGCGCGCCAACGACCGCGACATTTCCCGCGCGGCGGACGCACTGGCGAAGGCCGAGCGCAAGCGCATCCATACCTTCATCGCGACCTCTGCGCTGCACATGGAGATGAAGCTGCGGATGTCGCCTGATCAGGTGCTGGAACAGGCGCGGCTTGCGGTGCGTTTCGCGCGCAAGTTCACCGACGATGTGGAATTCTCGCCGGAAGACGGCAGCCGTTCCGACATCGACTTCCTGTGCCGCGTGCTCGAGGCCGTCATTGCCGAAGGCGCCACGACGGTGAACATCGCCGATACGGTCGGGTATGCCGTGCCAGAACGTTTCGCCGATCTGATCCGCACCCTTCGCGGACGGATCCCGAATGCCGACAAGGCGGTCTGGTCGGTGCATTGTCACAACGACCTCGGCATGGCGGTCGCCAATTCGCTGGCCGGCGTGATGGCCGGGGCCCGGCAGGTCGAGTGCACCATCAATGGTCTGGGTGAGCGCGCGGGCAACACGTCGCTCGAGGAGATCGTGATGGCCGTCAAGACCCGTCGCGATCACTACGGTCTGGAACTTGGTGTCGACACGAGCCAGATCGTGCCGTCCAGCCGGCTGGTCTCGGGGATCACGGGTTTCGTGGTGCAGCCGAACAAGGCGGTCGTCGGTGCCAATGCGTTTGCTCATGCGTCGGGCATCCACCAGGATGGTGTGCTCAAGCATCGCGACACCTACGAGATCATGCGCGCCGAAGACGTGGGCTGGACGACCAACAAGATCGTGCTGGGCAAATTGTCGGGACGCAACGCGTTCAAGCAGCGGCTGCAGGAACTGGGTATCGAACTCGAATCCGAGGGCGACGTCAACGCGGCCTTCAGCCGGTTCAAGGAACTCGCCGATCGCAAGTCGGACATCTTCGACGAAGATATCCATGCGCTGGTCTCCGACCAGACCGTGCAGCGCGAGGCCACCGATCACTTCACGCTCGTCTCGATGTCGCAGCAATCGGCCAGCGGCGAGCAGCCGCAGGCGCGGGTCGTGCTGACCGTGGGAGGGCGCGAAGCCAGTGCGCAGGGCAGTGGCAGTGGCCCCGTGGATGCGGTGCTGCGCGCGATCGAATCGATGGCCGGTTCCGGCGCCGAGATGACGCTCTACTCGGTCAACGCGATCAGCGGCGGTACCGAGGCACAGGGTGAAGTCACGGTGAGGCTGGCGCGTGCCGGCCGGGTCGTCAACGGCGTGGGGGCGGACCCCGACATCGTGCTGGCGTCGGCCAAGGCGTACATTTCCGCGCTGAATCGTCTGCACTCCAATCCTGAAAAAGTGGCCGCGCAAGGGCCGATCTGACGAAAAGGGGTGTTCCCGGCCGAAATGCCATGCGCGTGCCCGCCAGGAATACCGCTATAATCTCGCCCTCGCACGGTGCCGCTATCCCGGTGGCACCGCAAGTCAATGGGTGGACCCGTCCGCGAATTCAAGCCGCGACACGGGTCGCCAACTGGGGAGTTTCATGGCAGTTGCCGATATCGACACGGCGAAGATCATCGCCGACAACAAGCGCTCGACCAACGACACCGGCTCGACCGAGGTGCAGGTCGCACTTCTCTCGGCCAGGATCCTCGATCTGACCGAGCACTTCAAGACCCACAAGAAAGACCATCACTCGCGCCGCGGCCTGCTCCGCATGGTGAGCCGTCGACGCAAGCTGCTCGACTATCTCAAGTCCCGCGACGTCGCTCGCTACCGCAGTCTCGTGGAGAAGCTCGGTCTACGAGGTTGAACATTTTCCGGCGGCCCGTCATCGGGGTTCCGACGATCACGCCCAAGAAAGCACTGTGCCCTTCCGCGGCTCGTTTCAGCGGAAGCCAGTGCTTTTTCGCTTTGTCGGGGTGGCCCCGGCGCATAACGAATGGAGAGAACATTGTTTGAGATTGCGAAGAAGACTTTTCAGTGGGGCCAGAACACGGTCACCCTGGAAACCGGTGAAGTCGCCCGACAGGCAGGTGGTGCCGTCCTGGTGACGATGGACGACACGGTGGTCCTTGCCACTGTCGTGGCGCGCAAGGAATCGAAGCCCGGTCAGGATTTCTTTCCGCTGACGGTCGACTACATGGAGAAGTTCTACGCCGCGGGCCGTATTCCCGGCGGGTTCTTCAAGCGCGAAGGGCGTCCGACCGAGCGTGAAACGCTGATCGCTCGTCTGACCGATCGCCCGATCCGTCCGCTGTTTCCGGAAGGCTTCCTGAACGAGGTGCAGGTCGCCCTTCAGGTGATGTCGGTCAATCCGGAAGTCGACAGCGACATTCCGGCGATCATCGGCGCGTCGGCGGCCCTGGCCATTTCCGGCGTGCCGTTTTCCGGTCCGATCGGGGCGTGTCGCGTCGGGTACATCAACGGTGAGTACGTGCTCAATCCGTCGGCCACGCAGATGGCCACCAGCAAGCTCGATCTGGTCGTCGCGGGTACCGATCAGGCAGTGCTGATGGTCGAGTCCGAAGCGCACGAACTCAACGAAGAAGTGATGCTGGGCGCGGTGATGTACGGGCACGAGCAGATGCAGACGGCGATCAACGCGATCGACGAACTGGTCGAAGCGGCGGGCAAACCCGAATGGGAGTGGACCGCGCCGGCGCGCGACGAGGCGCTCGTTTCCAAGGTTGCCGAGCTCGCCGAATCGGGCATGCGCGACGCCTACCGCATCCGCGACAAGCAGGAGCG
>JBGSTN010000192.1:0-11923 GCA_041736455.1 Burkholderiaceae bacterium
CTCGGCCATGCGCTGGTAGGTCGAGGTGGCGCTGGCCAACTGGCCACGTTGCGCGGCGACTTCGGAAGCCAGCAGTTGGAAAAGCAACTGCGGCGAAAGTTCGACTTCGGGCAGAGGGTCGTACTGATCGCCGGTCGACTCGGGTTCGAAGCCCGGTGCCGACAATGCCTGCACGTTGATCTCGGAACCGTCTTCGTCGACGACGCCCTTCGCCTGCGCGGTACTGCCCTGATCGGCCGAACCCGCCTGGCCGCCGCCGGCAGCAGTGAGGCCGGCGCAGGCGGTGAGCAGGAGACCCAGCAGACAAGGGACCAGGCGCACGATTGGCGCTGAGCAGAAGGCGGATTTCATGCGATCATGTTAGGTTGATTTCAAAGGCGCGGCAAGAAATCTTGGATGCCGCGGGAGGTCTGTGGCGACCGTAGGTCGCCCGGTTGAAGCGGCCGGTTTGGCGGCGCTGCCTTCCTGCCGCACACGGCTCGCCGACGTCGTCGACCCGGTGACTCGATCACCTTCAGTCACCCGGCGGAGCCAGGACCGAGAGTGCCGGCAGACTTTCCGGTCAGTCCGGGACGCCCCTTTCCGAACCGTTGCCATGACGCGATGCCAGAACTCCCCGAGGTAGAAGTGGTCCGCCAGGGCCTGATGCCCCTCGTGGCGGGCCAGGTCGTGCAGCGGGTGATCGTTCGGGACACCCGATTGCGTTGGCCGGTTCCGGCCGATCTCGCCGGCCGATTGGGAGGGCAACGATTGCAGGCGTTGCGTCGCCGCGGCAAGTACCTGCTGGCCGACTTCGAACACGGCGTACTCCTGATGCACCTGGGCATGTCCGGCAATCTGACCTTTCGTCACGCCGACGTGCCCTTGCTGCGACACGATCATGTCGATCTGGTGTTCGAGCATGGCGTGATGCGCTTCAACGATCCGCGTCGATTCGGCGCGATGCTGTGGCATGCGAACGAACTCGGCCCGGTCCTGGCGCACAAGCTGTTGAGCAATCTGGGCGTGGAGCCACTGTCGGACGGATTCGATGGCGCTCATCTGCATCGGGTCACGCGCGGCAGGCGTGTGAGTATCAAGCAATACCTGCTGCAGGGGCTCGCGGTGGTGGGAGTGGGCAACATCTACGCGTCGGAGAGTCTGTACCGCGCCGGCATCCGGCCGGGTGTCGCGGCCGGCCGGCTGTCTCGCCCGCGTTGCGACCGGCTCGCTCTGGCGATCAAGCAGACGCTGCTGGATGCGATCGCACAGGGCGGCACCACGTTGCGCGACTTCACCGGGGTGAGCGGGACAGGCGGATACTTCCAGTTGTCGTGCCAGGTCTATGGACGCGCCGGTGAACCGTGTCATCGGTGCGCGACGCCGATCCGGCGTGCCGTGCATCAACAACGTGCGACTTATTGGTGCCCCGCTTGTCAGTCATGATCCGCCGCCGGGCAGGACTCACGGGGCAGGCACGATTCCAAAGCGTCTCATCGGCCCTGCCTGTGCTAGATTTTTACCCAACGCAAGGGGTCGGGTCGGCAAGTACGTCCGGCCCGACGCCCCCTATCCCGGATTGATCGATGGGCCAACTCAGCAGGACGATCGCAGAACTCGATGACTGGCAGGGTGAGGTCGCCCTCGCCGTGGCGCGCTTGCGCGACTGGCTGGGTGGCACCGACCTCGCCGACAATGTCATCGACGAGCGACTTGACCGCATCCGCAACCGGCTCGGACGTCACACGATGTCCATCGCGTTCGTGGCGGAATTTTCGCGCGGCAAGTCCGAGCTGATCAATGCGCTCTTCTTCGCCGACATGGGCCAGCGTATCGTGCCCAGTTCTGCCGGTCGTACGACGATGTGTCCGACCGAACTGCAATGGGACGACACGCTGACCCCGGCGATCCGCCTGTTGCCGATCGAAAGTCGGCTCGACGATCGGGCGATTGCCCAATGGCGCGAGGATTTCTCTGCCTGGGAGATCCGCAGCTTCGATCCGGCCAGGCCGGCCGAACTGAAACAGGCATTCGAGGCCGTGCGCGAAGTGATCACCGTGCCGCCGGCACGTGCGGCCGAGCTGGGCTTCGACGTGGATCCGGAAGGCCGCAGCGATGCGCTCGCCATCGGCGCGGACGGGCTGGTCGAGGTGCCCCGCTGGCGCTATGCCCTGGTCAACGTGCCGCATCCGTTGCTCGCGTCCGGGCTGACCATCATCGACACGCCGGGCCTGAACGCGATCGGTAGCGAGCCCGAACTCACGATCAACACGATTCCCAATGCCGATGCGGTGTTGTTCGTGCTGGCGGCCGACGCGGGCGTGACGCGTTCCGATATCGATGTCTGGCGCGAACACATCAGTCCTTCGCACGAGAGCGGGCGTCTCGTCGTCCTGAACAAGATCGACGGGCTCTGGGACGACCTCAAGACCGACGATGAAGTGCGACAGGAAATCGATGATCAGGCGATCCGGGTCTCGCAGACGCTGGACATCGCGCGCGAGCGTGTGTTTCCCGTGTCGGCCCAGAAAGGCCTCGTGGCACGGGTGCAGAACAACACCGCATTGTTGGCGCGCAGCGGCCTGATGACGCTCGAGGCGGCTTTGGCCGACGATCTCATTCCGCAGCAGCGCCGCCTGGCCGAAGAACATGTGACGCGCGAGTTCGAGGCGGTCGCGACCCAGATTACCGGTGTGCTCAACGCCCGTCGGCGCAATTCGGCCGAGCAGTTGTTCGAGCTGGGCAGCCTGCGCGGCAAGAACCGCGAGAAGATGGGACAGATGGCAACGCGCATCCGGATGGAGCGCGAGGATTTCGATCGAAGCCTGCGTCAGTTGCAGGGCTTGCGGTCGGTCTTCACCAAGCACTCGGGTTCGCTGTTGTCCGCCAGCGGTATCGATCGTCTCAAACGCCATGTCCGCGAAACCCGCGATCTGATGTCTTCGTCACGGCTGTCGCTCGGACTTCGCGAGGGGATGAATCATCTGTTCGAGAAGGTCCGTGACGACATCACCGAATCGGAATCGATCATTCGCGAGATCGAGACGATGATGGCCGCGATGTATCGCAGCTTCAGCACCGAGCACGGATTGAGTCTGGGCAAGCCGCCCACCTTGTCGCTCGACGGTTTCCTGCGCGACATCGATCGACTGGACCGATTGCAGCAGAGCCAGTTCGGCGCCAGCGTGATGCTGACCACCGAGAAATGGGCGTTGATGCGTCGCTTCATGGAGTCCGTCGCGATACGCATCAAGGATATCTACAAACTGCACGGCAAGGAGATTCAACGGTGGCTGCGCACGGCGTTGACGCCGATCGAGACCCAGGTGCGCGAACATCAGGATCAGCTGAAACGCCGCCTCGATTCCGTCAAGCGTGTGCTCGAGGCAAACGAAAGCCTCGATGATCGAATCGCGGAGATCGAGAACGAAGGCCGACTCGCCCAGCTCAATCTCGCCGCCTGCGAAAAGCTGATCGACCCGGTCCGGGCGCTGCTGGGGGGCCAGCCCGACCTGGAGCCGGCGCTGGAACTGGCCTGACTCCCCGCAACTTCGCGGTGCCCCATCCGTCTTTCGCGTACGGGGTCGCGATCGCGCAGTGCCCCGGCTCAGCGCCGCGCCGGATCAGGGTTTGACATAGGCGAAGCCGCGGCCTTGCAGGTGGGCCAGTTCGGCGACACCACTGGGCACGACATCCTCGTCGGCAACGTCATAAAGATCGCTCTGCTTGGCATCGCGCGCCTGCAGTGTCTTGCGGCAGACCGCGAATCGAACGCCCTGGCCTTTGAGCGTATCGATCCGGGCCGTCATCTGGAGATCGGCATTGGCCCGGCTGAATTTCGGCAGTTGCGGTAACGAATCGGGTTCGAGCAGCAGGGACAGGCCATCGCCATGCAACACGACTTTCAACTCGAGATTGTCGACGCCCACCGCATCGATGTGATTCTGGATATTCGTCAGCGCGGCCCGTTGAACCCTGGGGTCGGCATCGTTGATGTGGTAAACCACCTTCTGCTTGCCATAGCGGTCTTCCGCGGCAGCGTGTCCGGTCACAAGCAGCACGGCGAACAACGCAAGCGCTGCTCGCACGACCACTGTCAGTAACCCATTGATTGCGCGAACCCTGGATCGCATGTCTTCTCCGATTGACCGTCTCGAACCATTACTGTATCAGCCCCCTGCAACGTTCCGGCATACCGCCGAAATTCCTGCCCATTCGATCGCCTCCGTGCCAGCCCGACCCCTCTCGTCGCCGCCACCGTACGTCACCTCGATTGCCAGGCGGATCATCGACTGGCAAGCCGTTCACGGCCGCCATGACCTGCCGTGGCAGGGCAGCCGCGATCCCTATCGGATCTGGCTGTCGGAGATCATGCTGCAGCAGACCCAGGTCGCGACGGTGATCGACTTCTACCGACGCTTTCTCACGGTGTTTCCGACCGTGATGGATCTCGCCGAGGCGCCGATCGATGCCGTGATGGCGCTCTGGAGCGGGCTGGGCTATTACAGCCGGGCGCGCAACCTGCATCGCACCGCGCAGATCATCGGCAGCACATGGCAAGGACGGTTTCCACAGGATCGAGAGGCACTCGCGCAGTTGCCCGGCATCGGCCGCTCGACGGCCGCAGCGATCGCCGTCTTCGCGTTCGGCAGCCGCGAAGCGATTCTCGATGGCAACGTCAAGCGCGTGTTCTGCCGGCATGAAGCGATCGAAGGGGTCCCCGATACGTCGACGACGCTTCGGACGCTATGGCAATTCGCCGAATCGGTCCTGCCCGACGCCGATGTCGAGGCGTACACACAGGGGCTCATGGATCTCGGCGCGACCTTGTGTACACGAAGCCGGCCGGCCTGCACGCGCTGTCCGCTGCGCGATACCTGTCGTGCCAGCCGCGAGCAGCGGACCGATACATTGCCGACCCGCAAGGCGCGCAAGCCGCTCGCAAGACGTCGTGTCACGATGTTGATCCTGCTGCGTGAACGCGACCCGTCGGCAAACGGATCGGCCAGTGCCGCGCGTGAAGTGCTGCTCCAATTGCGACCGCCATCGGGCATCTGGGGCGGGTTGTGGAGTCTGCCGGAGTCGAGCCTGCCGAACGATCGGGCCGTGCAGGAGCATCTTGTCGAGTGCGGCTTGTCCCATCTTCTGGCCTCGAGCGGCTCGAGCAGCTCGGGCGTCGAACGCGTGATCGATGAAGGGGTGCAGCGCGGATCATTGCCGGACGACGCCGATGCCCGGCGCTTGCCTGCGATCGAGCACACCTTCACGCATTTTCGCCTGACGATCGAGCCGGTGTTGATCCGTTGCCGTGGCGAATCGTGGCCATTCGCCGTTCACGAGGCAGGCGCTGCGCGATGGCGGTGGCTGAATCTCGACGCGGCCGCCGATGCGCCGCTTCCGCTGCCGGTCCGCAATCTGCTGTTGGCGAGTTGAACCGCTGCCGGCACGTCGGACGTTGCGCATCCGGCAATGCGCCTCGTGCGCAACGAGGCGTCAGATCACATCCTGCTTGTGCAGGTAGTCACTCACCACGGCCAGACGGGACAGCGGGTCGTTCAGCAGCATGAGCTTGTGCTTGGTCGACCCCGAAATCGGCAGGAATTCGCACAATCGGTTGGACACCCAGCTCGCCGATTCGAAGGCATAAGGCCCTTCGATCATCCGGCGCATGGGCTCCGCTTCCTTCTCGACCAGATCGTGAACGATGCGACGCAGCAGTTGCGCACAGGTCGCGAACTCGCTCGGGACCAGGACGTCGGTCTCTTCCGGCAGCCAGTTGACCGATGCGACGATCAAGCCATTCTTCTCGACACGCCGTGAATCGACCGCGAATCGTTGCTGGCCCACGGCGCGGATGTTGAGCAGCCCGAGCTGCTCCATATCCCACTCGGTGATCCGGGCGCTCGTACCGACGTCTTCATGGTCGGCCGGTTGCCCCACGTCCCGACCGTCGGTGATCAGGCAGACGCCGAACACCAGTCCATCGCGGATGCAGTCGCGAACCATGTCCATGTATCGCGCTTCGAAGATGCGCAACGGCAGGACGCCGCCGGGAAACAGGACGGTGCTGAGCGGAAAAAGCGGAATCTCGACTGTCGTCGAGGCGGACAACCGGCGTTCGGTACTGCTCGGTGACGACTGTCGCGCAGACGTACTCACGGTGCCTGCGTGCTGGTGATCGGGGACACCTGGCGCATCTGGATACCACGATGCCGCACGAGAACGGTCTGGTTGTCACGAAAATGCCCGGCGAGCGTCTCGACCACATACACACTGCGATGCTGGCCGCCGGTACAGCCGATGCCGACGGTCAGGTAGCTGCGGTGTTCTTCGATGTAGGCCGGCAGCCAGGTGTGAAGGAAGCCGCTGATGTCGGTGATCATGCGCGAAACGGTCGGAATCGAACGCAGGTAGTCGGCGACGGGCTGGTCCCTTCCGTTGAGCCTGCGCAATTCCGGCACGTAATGAGGGTTAGGCAGGCAGCGCACGTCGAATACGAGATCGGCGTCGAGCGGGATGCCGTACTTGTAGGCGAACGACTGGAAGACGAGCGTGAGTTCGGTGCGGTCCGCACCGACCATCTCGCGCAGCCACTGCCTCATCGAATTGGGGTGCAGATCACTGGTGTCGAGCGCGTTGCCCAGCTCCATCATGTCCGCCATCAACTCGCGCTCGCGCTCGATCGATTCCTCGAGCGTCGGTGCCGGTTCGTTGGCCGGTACGCGCAAGGCGAGCGGATGAAGGCGGCGCGACTCGGAGTAACGCTGGATCAGGACATCGGTGCGCGCATTGAGGAACACGACCTTGACGTCATGCCCGAAGCGCGACAGTCCGTTGACGATCTCGGGAAGGTCGGCGATGTTGCCGGCGCGCGCATCGATCGCCACCGCCAGCCGATCGAGCCCGCTTTCCTGCAACGACATCACCACCTCGTGCAGGAAGCTCAACGGCAGGTTGTCGATGCAGAAGTACCCGTCGTCCTCGAGCGCATTGGCGGCGATCGACTTGCCCGAACCCGATATGCCGGTGACCAGAACGACCTTCAATGTCGGCGTCCGGCGCTGGCTGCCCGCGAAGTCAAGATCGTTCGCTCCGCGAGGATGCGGCGATCGCCTGACGTTGACGCTCGACGAATTCGGAAGTGGTATCGATACCGCGCAACTGCATCACGGTACTGCGCACCGCCCCTTCGGTGAGAACCGCGAGATTGCGCCCGGCCGCCACCGGGATCACCATCTTGCGGATCGGCAATCCGAGCACTTCCTGCGTGAGGGCTTCCAGCGGCAGGCGCTGCGCTTCGTTTTCCATGTCGCTGCGTTTCTCCAGCTTGACGATCAGTTTGAGTCGCATCTTGCGACGCACGGAGGTCTCACCGAAGATGGTGCGGATGTCGAGCAGACCCAGGCCCCGGACCTCCAGGAGATTCTGCAGCAATGGTGGACAACGGCCTTCTATCGCATTGCCCGAGACGCGGACAAATTCGACGACGTCGTCCGCGACCAGGCCGTGACCGCGACTGATCAGTTCGAGCGCGAGTTCGCTCTTGCCCAGGCCCGATTCGCCCGAGATCAGCACACCCATGCCGAGAACGTCCATGAAGACGCCGTGCATGCTGACCTGCTGCGCGTTGACTCGGGCCATCAGCGTGCGCAGCGTATCGATGACGCGACCCGCCGGATGCACGGAGCCGAGAACCGGCAGGCCGTCGCCCCGCGCATCTTCGAGCAGGAAGTCGGGTGGCTGCAGACCCTCGGCGAAGATCAATGCCGGCGGATGACCGGCCATGAGATCGCGCATCAGCGCATCGCAGCGACGCTTCTCGAGTCGTTCGATGTACGACATCTCGGGTCGGCCGAGCACGTGTATCCGACTCGGATGAATGAGATTGAGGTGACCGACGAGATCGGCCGGTTCGAGTCCTGCTGCGCCTATCGGCCGATCGGGTGCATCACGCCCGCAGAACCAGGTCAGCTCGAGTTCGTGGTCGCGCTCGGCGACGAGACTGGCGACCGTCATTGTCATGGTGAGAGCGTCTTGTGCATGCAGAGTCGACCCGGCGCCGCACGCCGCTCAAGCAGCCGGACGATAAGGCGCCCAGGTCGACAGGATCTGATGGATCGCAACCGGATCGGCCTGCGTCATCAGGGATTGGCGCACGGATTCATCGGACAGCAACTCGGCGAGTTCGGAGAGGATTTCGAGATGTTCTTCGTTCGCATTTTCCGGCACGAGCAGAAACACGAGCAGGCTGACGGGTTCGCCATCGGGTGCATCGAACGGAATGGGCGACTGCACTCGCACGACCGCGGCCAATGCGTCCTTCAACCCCTTGATTCGACCATGCGGTATTGCGACGCCTTCGCCAAGACCCGTGGAGCCGAGTCGTTCCCGCGCGAAGAGCGAATCGAAAACCTTCTCGCGCTCGAGATTGTGACTGCCTTCGAACATCAGGCCGACCTGTTCGAAGAGTCGCTTCTTGCTGGTAACCGGCAAGTCGACACGAACATTGTCGGGTGTCAACAGTCGGGAGATCCGGTTCATTGCTAGATGACCCCAAAAACTGAGCGTTGCCAATCGGACCGGCTTTGCAAGCTCGTTGCATACCGATGGGACCCGGCAGGCTGCCCCATTATATGAACGTTGCCGCAACCTCTTCCTCCCCGGCCGATGCTGCTCTGCAACACCGCATTGTGGATCATTTTTCGCAGCCTGTGGCACGGAACCACCGCAATCGAATCGCGAACCGTGCGGAAGTTCTCGTTTCGGAACGCGTCGTGCAAAGGGTATGTTCCCGACCTGCCGCACAGCGGCCATGCGCCGAAGCGGCATGGCCTGTCAGCACTATTCGGCAACCGATTGATGCTTCAATGATTCATGCCCATGGTCGGCGCGTTTGGTCTTGTACTTGATGACCTGTCGATCCAGCTTGTCGACCAGCATGTCGATCGCCGCATACAGATCCTCGTCCACCGACTCCGCGTAGATATCCTTGCCCCTCACATGGATGTTGACTTCGGCTTTCTGGTCGAGTTTGTCGACCGTCAGCAGCATCTGGACGTCGATGACGTGGTCGAAGTGCCGTTTGATCCGCTCCAATTTGCTGGTCGCGTAGTCACGCAATGCCGGGGTGACGGTGATGTGGTGACCGCTGATCGAAAGATTCATGCAACCTCCTGTCGCCTGATCACTCGGTGCCGGTTGGCGCCGGGCGGGCAGTGAATTAAATCGTTGGGCAATAGGTACGTGGTCATGGTGTCAGCTTCGTCGCCCGTGCTCTGGCGAGCACTCAAAGCGCTTTTCGCTGCGATACGGGTGCGATGCGCAGCGCTTCGCGGTACTTGGCAACCGTTCGCCTGGCCACGACGAAACCCTGTTCGCCTAGCAATTGGGCAATTCGGTTATCGGATAGAGGGTGTCGAGGATCCTCCGCGGCAATGAGTTGACTGATGAGCGCACGAATCGCCGTACTGGAAGCGGCACCGCCACTGTCGGTGGCCACATGACTGCCGAAGAAGTATTTCAGCTCGAAAGTACCGTGCGGGGTGAGCATGTATTTTTGCGTCGTGACCCGTGAAACCGTCGATTCGTGAAGCCCCAGTGTATCGGCTATTTCACGCAGCACAAGTGGCCGCATCGCCACAGCGCCATGCGAGAAGAAGGCGCGCTGCCGGTCGACGATCGCTTCGGCCACACGCAGGATCGTGTCGAACCGCTGCTGGACGTTCTTGATGAGCCAGCGCGCTTCCTGGAGCTGACCGGACAGATTGCCGCTGATGCCACGATTGCGGCGCAGGATGTCGGCATACATGTCGTTGACTCGCAGGCGCGGCATCACCTGCGGATTGAGGCTCACCTGCCAGCCTTCACGATTCTTGCGCACGATCACATCAGGCACGACATAGTTCGAATCGGTCCTGGCGAACGGTGCGCCGGGGCGGGGCGACAGGCCGACGATGATCGCCTGGGCCTCGCGCAGCGCATCTTCGTTGCATTTCAGGGCACGCTTGAGCTTGTTGAAATCCTTGGCCGCCAGCGCTTCCAGGAGTCCGTCGATGATCCGGCGTGCCAGGCGCAGCGACTGGGGCGGCGTGGGCATGTCTTCGGCGAGACGATCGACCTGCAGCAGCAGGCACTGGCGAAGGTCCCGTCCGCCTACCCCCGCCGGATCGAAGCTCTGCAGCAGTCTCAGCGCGGACAGGACCTCCTCCGGCTCGATTTCCGCGTCGGCCGGCAGCATCGCATGGATGTCGGCCGGATCGGTCTGGAGATAGCCATCGTCGTTCAATTCGTCGATCAGCAATTCGACCAGCACGCGGTCGCGCACGGTGGCGGTCGTCGCGCGCAGCTGTTCCATCAGGTGCTCGTGCAGCGTCGGCTCGGCGCCGGCCAACTGAGGATAGTCGCTGTCGTCGTCGTTGCTCTCATTGCGTGATCCGCCGCCGCTGCCTTGCCATTCGCTCTGGTTGTCCTGGCCGTTTCCGCGCTCCCCCGATTCGCCGCGATCGTCGGTATCCTGAGTCCTGGCGTCCTGCTCGCTACCGCGCTCGGCTCCCTGGCGGTCGTCGGAGAACTCGGCCGGCTCGGTGTCCCTGGCCTCCCGTTCGGCGCGAGACCAGGTGTCGGGCGCGCCTTCGCTGTCGGCGGCCGTACCCGACAAGCTGCCGTTCGGTGCGACACGCATCGCGACATCGAGCGGATCGTCCACGCGCTCGAGCATGGGATTGTCCGACAGGGCCTGTTCGATCTCCTGCCCGAGTTCGAGGGTCGACATCTGCAGCAATCGGATCGACTGCTGCAATTGCGGCGTCAGGGTGAGCTGCTGGCTGAATCGAAGTTGCAGGGAAGGTTTCATCGGATTCCAGGTTCTTGGTTACCGACTACGCCAGGACTGCCGGCCGGGACGATCAGCTACCGACGGACATGCCGAAGGGCAATCCGGACGGCCGACACGCGTTGGGCCAGGCAGTGACGACGAACAGCTCAGATGTGCCGACGGCGCACGCTGGCGCTACATCGAGAAGTGTTCGCCCAGGTAATAACGGCGCACATCTTCATTCTTGACAACGTCTTGGGGCACACCTGAAGCAAGAACGGTACCAGTCCTGATGATATACGCGCGATCGCAAATGCCAAGGGTCTCCCGAACGTTGTGGTCGGTGATCAACACGCCGATTCCACGTTCTTTCAGAAACTTGACGATCCGTTGGATCTCGATGACCGCAATCGGGTCGACGCCCGCAAACGGTTCGTCGAGCAGAATGAAACGAGGCGAATTGGCCAAGGAGCGTGCAATCTCGACGCGGCGGCGCTCACCACCGGACAGGGAGATGGCCGGATTCGATCGGATATGCTCGATCTGCAGTTCTTCCAGCAGTTCGTTCACCCGCTCGCGCACGACCTTGCGGCTCAGGGCGCGGCCGCGTGGGTCGACCTGCAACTCGAGCACGGCCTGAATGTTCTCCTCGACCGTGAGCTTGCGGAAGACCGATGCCTCCTGCGGCAGGTAGCTGAGCCCCAGGCGTGCACGCTGGTGAATGGCCAGTCTGCCCAGCGGGACGCCAGCCAGTTCGATCGAGCCGCCGTCGCTGGGTACCAGACCCACGATCATGTAGAAGCATGTCGTCTTGCCGGCGCCGTTGGGCCCTAGCAGACCAACGACTTCACCGGGCTCGACGGTCAGGCTCACGTCCTGGACGACGGCACGGCCGTGGTACGACTTGCGCAGATTGCTGACGTTCAGTCCCTCTGCCGAAGGTGACGTGGTGGACGCGGAACCGATTGCGTCGGCGACCGTCGCGGCACGCAGATCGTCGGCCGAGGGATAGAGCTGCGTCGAGCCGAACGGCTGGCGGACGTGGACAGGGGTCGCGGTCGCCGGTCCGGATCCCTCGCCGATCACGGCGACCGTGTCCCGCTCGGGATTGGCGTCGTCGTTGCGCATCAT
>JBGSTN010000205.1:0-2485 GCA_041736455.1 Burkholderiaceae bacterium
GCCGACAGTGTCGGATCATTCAGCTGCACCCACCAGGTCGACAGATCAGCGCCGGCCGTCGTGTCGTAACGCGCGGGACCCGAACCGTTCCAGCGCCCCGGCGAATCGGCATCCGGCTCACGATAATCCGGGCCGACTGCAGCACAGGCGGCCAGCAGTAGCGCGACGATCGGCGCTGCAAGGCGGGCCAGGGCGCCTGAGTTCCCGACTAATCGACTCGAGCAGCGGGCAGGGCGGTCAGTGGCGCGCAGAAGGCGATGTGGAACCCCCGGCGATCGGCCTCTGGGCTGGCATGTTGCGGAGCAGTTCTTGGACATCAAGGACGGACTATAAGCCACGGCCGTCATTCGCCAGGCGACCATTGCCGCAGCGTTGACATTCGACAAGCCCGTGCCGGCGTTTCTTCATCGGAGGCCGAAATCCGTGGCGACGCGCGCATAGGCTACCCTCGAAACCTGATCGTCGAAGGCGTTCGCGACGGTTCTGTTTCGAGCGGTGGCTTGCCCCGTCGTCGTGAATCGAGTGTAGGTTCGCTCAATCGCCGAAGGCAGGAGGGCCTTCAGGATCCTGGCGGCGATTGCGGAGCCTGCATCGCGATTCGGACCAGCGACTCGACAGGCACGCTAGTGCGCGATCCGCATGCGCAGGCCGTCCCACAGTTGTCCGAAGAACCCGCTCTCCGAAACCGCGTCGGCCGCGACCAACTGCTGCGACAGCAGCAACTGGTTGTCGAGCTTGACGCGCAGGCTGCCTATGATCTGCCCCGACTCGATCGGCGCCACCAAGGGTTCGACGCGTTCGATTTCAGCACTGACGCGCTGGTTGGCGCCCTTCGGAATGGTGACGATGACATCGTGTTCGACCGTCCCGTCGACCTGGTCCTTGTCGCCCTTCCAGACCCGGTACGAACCTGTACTCTGGCCCTTGCGATAGACCCGCAGCGCATCGAAATTCTGAAAACCGAAATTGAGCAGCTTCTGACTCTCGCTGACACGCGTCTTCATGCTGTCGGTACCCAGTACCACACTGAGTAGTCGCCGGGCAAAGCCGCCGCCGGCCTGATCACGTTGTGCCGAGGCGATCAGGCAATAGCCGGCCGCTTCGGTGAACCCCGTCTTGACGCCGTCGACCGTGGGATCGATGAACAGAAGGCGATTGCGATTCTGCTGGCTGATGTTGTTGTAGGTGAATTCGCGCTGCGAGTAGAGCGTGTAATGCGTCGGGTGATCGATGATCAACCGCACGGCGAGGGTGGCGAGGTCGCGCGCGGTCGAGTAGTGATCGGGATCCGGCAGGCCGGTGGCATTGCGAAAATGGGTGTTCTGCATGCCCATCTGTGCGGCGGCACGATTCATCGCATCGGCGAATGCCTCTTCGGTCCCGGCGATCGCTTCGGCCAGGATGATCGATGCGTCGTTGCCCGACTGGATGATCATGCCACGAAGCAGCTCGGCCACCGTAGCCGGCGCCAGGGGATCGACGAACATGCGCGAACCGACGGCCTTGTAGGCGCGCTCGGACACCGCAGGGCGTTGATCGAGCGTCAGTATGCCGTCGCGCAGGGCGCTGAATGTCAGATACGCAGTCATGATCTTGGTCAACGAAGCGGGCTCGAATCGAGCGTCCGCATCGTGGCTGTTCAGGATCTGCCCACTGGTCACGTCGACGAGAAGCCAGGAGCGCGCATTCAGCGTCGGCCCGTCTTCGGCGTGGACGAACAGGCTCGCGAGCGCGAGTGCGCCTGCCAGCACGATTCGTTGCAGTCGAATCAAGCCAGGTTGCATCGGTTCTCCTATGTGATCGTGACGGGTTGACTGGCGAACAAATAACATTGAACCACCCAGGCGACGGTTGCGGGTCGATACGTGGTTTTGTACCACCGGGAAGGTCAGTGGTCGGTGCGGGACGTCTTGAACACGGGACGCACGATCGAGACGAGATTGCGTGCCGCCTCGGATCCATTCCGGAAATAGGCCACGTCGATCGCTTCACGTAGGATGCGTCGCAGCAGCACGAGGTTCACACAATCATTGACCCGCGCATCCCAGATCTCCCCGGCGCTGCCCATCTCCTTGAAAAACACGCCATCCAGATCGAGCTTCACCTGCGCCAGCAGAATCTGGTCGGCTTCTTCCTGTGCCTTGAGTTCCTGTTCCTGCAGCGGGTCGATGCGGCCGGTGAATTCGATCAGCCCGCGGGTCTGCAATTCACTGATTGCGGCCTCGAGGTCGCCCGGTCGCACGTTGTCAGGGAGGTCGGCCAGCCGGCGTCTGCCGTCGATCATCGGCAGGATGCGGCGCGCAACATGCCCCAGGGCGCGGGCGCCCGCGCTGAGCAGGGCTTCACCCGCCTCGGTGCGTTGATAGATCAGCGTGGCGTCGGTAGGTCGACTCATTGGTCCAGCGTGTCGCGCGCGAAGTCACGGGCCTGTTCGGGTCCGCCGGTCAGTTCGACGACCGACAGAATGGCGGGATACAGATTGCGC
>JBGSTN010000222.1:0-7300 GCA_041736455.1 Burkholderiaceae bacterium
GAACGATGAACTGACGGCGCCCGGCATCGGCCGGCGACGGGTCGTTGGGTGCCTGTCTACGCATGTTCGACTCCGTTGCGCGCGATCTGCGCAGCACGCCTGACTGCCGCGACGATGCGTGCATAGGTGGCACAGCGGCACAGGTTGCCGTTCATCCACTGGACGATCTCTTCGTCGGTCGGATCGGGATTGCGCGCGATCAGCGATGCCGCCTGCATGATCTGACCCGACTGGCAGTATCCGCACTGCGGGACCTGGTGCTCGATCCACGCCTGCTGGACAGGGTGCGAGTCGGCCGGATCGAGCCCCTCGATGGTGGTGATCGAGTGGTCGACGACGTCCCCGACCTTGACCTGACAGGAGCGAACCGGCTCGCCGTCGATGTGAACCGTGCACGAGCCACACATCCCGTTCCCGCAACCGAACTTGGTGCCGGTCAAACGCAGGTCTTCACGAATGACCCAGAGCAGTGGCGTGTCGCTTGGCGCGTCGGCGAACAGACTCCGACCGTTGATCATCAGTTGCGGCATGGATCCAATGCTCCTGTGGCAGCGTCGACGGGCGCACGGCACGGATATGAGTCGTGCGATCAATAAAACACACCGAACGGTGTGGTGGGGAACATGGTCCGTGTGCTCGAACGACCGCCGGCATCCCGGCATCGCGCAATCGGCCTCGCATCATCATCGCCGAACGATCCAAGTCCAACGATACGTCTCGAACGATCCGCGTTGTCGTCCTGTTCGGTCGGCGCCGAGAATACGCTGCGTCGATAGTGATCGCAACCCTTCGCGCTTCGCGGCAATTCCGTTTCGTTCCCGCTCGACCAGGAACATCGTGGCCGAACATTTTCCGGAGATACCAATCACGGCTGCTACCGCGCAGCGGTCTCGAAAGACTGCTGGTCGGATCAGGTTCGATATCCGTGGTGACGTGGATACAGCCGGCAACGCATCCGGCGTCCCGGACACCAATATCGGGTACGGCGATGCCGTCCGGCACCGATCGAACGCCGTTCGGTCCGATGCTGGTGCATGCTATTCGGCGGGCCGGCGAGCCGCTCGCTCACCGGCGCACCAATACTGTCCTTCGCCTGCTTCTCTCGTTCCCGCCGCCGTCAGGTTCGTTTCCCTGCTTGGCCCCTTTCCGGCGAACTCCGCACGTCGGCGCTAGTGCTTCGCGAGCCTGCCATTAATCGGCTATTCGCTTTCCTCGGGTACCTTTTATGCCGATACCGTTCTAGAGCGCTTTTGCGCGGATTGCCGCGAGACCATTCCTACCGTGATTGCAAGAAGGCCCTTCGATCGTTCCACCCTGGCGTTCGCCCTTGCGGTGATATCCGGTCTGGTCGCGCGCACGGGTCATGCCCAGTCTGCGGAGCCCACCGATTTCGATACGCCCCGCCGCCCTTACGTCGATCTGGAACTGGCGAAGCCACCGGCAGAACCCAGATCGGAACTGGCACTTGGTGTGGTGCTGAACTCGTCGCCCGAGTATTCCGGATCCGATCGCCAGGACCTGTCGTTCAGGCCCGTCTTTGCGTTTCGGTACGGCCGCTTCAAATTGAGTTCGTCGGGGGGCAGCACGATACTGAATTTCGGACGGGCCGCCGACGATTCCGGTGCGAGCGCGCGGCTCGTCGAGAACGAACGATGGAGCCTCAAGGCGTCGTTGCGGATGGGCGGCGGACGGGATAGCGGTGACTCGATCGACCTCGCAGGCATCCCGGACGTGCGCAAGACGGTGTTTGCCCGCCTGGTCGCGGGTTACAAGATTTCCGAACACTGGCGTGCAGACAGCTCGCTGGGCTTCGATCTGTTGGGACGCGGCAATGGCGCGTTCGTCACGACCGGCATCGGCTACGGTTGGCGCCTCACGCCTGACACGGAAGTCGGCATAGGTACCGCGGTCACCTGGGGCAACCGAACCCACATGAACAGCCTCTACGGCGTGCCGTCGTACGCATTTACCAGCGAACGGCCGACTTATGACGCCGGTTCCGGATTCAAGGACATCGGCGCCGGCATCAGTTTCACCACGCAGCTCGCGCCGCGCTGGATCATGTTCGGCGGGTTCGGTGTGGGCCGTTTGTTGGGCGATGCCGCGGACAGTCCGCTGACGACCGGCAGCTCGAGCTATTCGACGCACGTCGGCATTGGCTGGCGTTGTTGCCGCTAGGGGTTTCCCGGCGCAACGTCAGCCGGCCCAGGCCAGCAGCCCCAGGATGGCGCTGACGGGTGTCAGATAGACGAACAGCAGGTATGCGATCCGGCGCATCGAGAACGATTCATGCTCGGTACGCTGGTTGACGCGCGCGCCCACGAGGCGGCTGATCGCGCCGAAGATCGCGAGGTCGAGGACGAGAACCAGCAATGCAAGCACCTCGATCCCGATCAGGAATCGTGCGAGCCACGGATTCGCCGGGCCAAACGCCAGCATCAGCCACGGTGTGGAACCAACCGCGATCAGGAAGACGCCGATCAGGCTGGTCGTCAGGAAATTCTTCATTGTCGGAACGAGACGCCGGGGAGCCGGATCGACAGGGGTCGACCATCCCGCATCTTTGCATGACGATCGAGGCACTCCGGCGAATCATCACGACCATCGCCCGGCCCGGATCGAAGCAGGCGAGTTCAAGCTAGTATTACGGTCCTCAGAAAACAACCAGCGAGACATCCATGCCGGCCATCTATGAGCAACGCACCTATTCCGTCACTGTCGGCCAGATGGCCGAGGTGCTTCGCCTCTACTCGACATTGGGATGGCCCGCGCTGGAAGCGGGTGGTTTCAGCAAGAACTGTCGCGGCTATTTCGTCAGTGACACGGGCGACTTGCACCAGCTTGTCCACCTCTGGCGCTTCGATAGCGACGAAGATCGCCGCGCGCACTGGAAGCGCCTGTTCGAGAACGCCGAATTCATGGCGTTCGCCAAGCAGCTGCGGCCGCTGGTCCGGAATCAGCATGTCCAGTTGCTGCTTGCTGCCCCGTGGGGCACGCACCCCTGAGACGTGCCCGCTGCTTACCGGGGCGCAAGATCCCCGAGCAGCAAGGCGTCGCGAAGAGCGACTGGCGCCTGACGACCGTACCCGACTGGATTCGCCGACCGGTTCGAACTGCCGGCAACGACTGCGGGCCGGCAACGCTCGAGCGAGTTGCTAGGCGATGGCCTCACATTCCATCGTTTCACCGACCTGTCGCGTGGTCTGCTCGAGGGCGCGCAGGACATCGAAGACGCCGATGCCGTCCATCGACGCAGCACGTACTGCGATCGACTGGTTCGAGAAACGAAAGCCATGCTCGTCGGTATCCGACGCACCGAACAGGCCGACTGCGGGAACGCGGTAGAGGTCTGCGGCATGAAGCACGCAGGAATCCACACCGAGGAAGATGTCGGCCATGCCGGCAAGGCTCAGCGACACCGGAAGCGGCAATCCGTAGCACGGCACGATCCGCGACGTGTGGCGACGCACGCCGAGCGGCTGCGGCGTCGATCCGATCAGCATTGCCACATAGTCGGGATGCTTGTCGAGGAACTCGTCGAGCACCCAGACCCAGCGCTTGCTGGGCCACATCTTGTTGCGCGCCGATTCCGCGTTGACCACCAGGACTTTGGCCGATGAAGGAATCTTGTTGCGCAGTCGCCTGGCGATCTGTTGCGCCTCGAAATCGAAGCTCGGCGGACGGGCGAACGAATCGATACGCAGGTCCTTGTCGATCGCGCGCGGAATGCCGAACATGAGGTCGGCCGCATGCTGGCGATTCGACATCGGAACACGATGGGCGAATCCTTCGCAGAATCCTATCGAGTGATCGGGCGCCAATCCTTTGAGCAGGTGCTGCAGCGAATCCGACATCCAGGTCGCGAGCGATACGAAGAGATCGCAGTTCCGCGTCTGGTCCAGCACGGATTCGGTCGAAAACTCCCGCGTCAGGTCGTGCATGTTGCGGCGCATCGGTGTTTCGACGATGCGCCAACCGCGCAGTCCCTTGAGAAAGGTCGAACCGACGTTCGTGTCACAGATCATCGTGACTTCGCTGTCGAACAATGTGGCGAGGGCGCGGAGGGCAGGGAGTGCGAGCAGAGTGCTGCCGGGCCCGTTCGCGAAGAACACGACCGGGTGGCTGAAATCTGGTCTTGTCTGTCGAGGATCCAAAATGCTCATCTTTTCCACCTGAAAACTGGATCGCAGTGCAGGATTAGGTGCCGAAAGTTCACGTTGCCATGGCATGCACGCTGCACTCTTGTCATGTCTTTTAGGGACAAGCGCACTCGACGGGTCGAGAAATCAGGTCTGATACATTTCGCGACAACGTGTAACGATTCTGCACTAATATTCGCTAGCTTTTCTCTCTTGCGTTGTTCACAAGTCACGGCCCCGGCTATATGGCCCCTGAACTGGTGATGGGCGGTCCGTTCGAGAAGCGGGCGAATTTCCTGCACGCTTCGTTGATCGGCCTGCCATGAATTCAGTGTCGGCCACGGAGTGGGCAAGCATGTCGCCTCGACCGACGGTAGGCGGCGATCACGAGACAGAAGGCGCTTCCGGACCATGTTCTCGCGTTCAGTACGTTGGTCGGGCAAGCGGCGCTGCTTGTGACATCGATCGACGAGTGATCGAGATCGAGTCCTGGGAAAGCGAATATCTTGGCTGATATGGCCAGGAGGGCTCGCGACGAGCGTGCCCGGGGGGTCCTTTCGAAAGGCACCGGAGACCGTTACACGGGGCCGGCAGCAAGCCATTCATGGCGGGTACTCACGCGGAGTCGTTACAGTTAGTGCGTCGTTGCGAGCAGGTCGCACGTTCAATCGGCAGGTATCGGCGGGCCCATGCCGGTCGATGTGGTCCATGCGGTCCGTACCGCTTCGTTCCGGCGCCGCAGGCGATCGGTGCGAACATTGGCCAGGGCGGGTCACGCTTCGGTCTGCACCGAAGCATCCGGCGCCGCGATCGCTGCACACTCTCGTGCGACAAACCTTGCGAGGAGGAATCCGATGGCACTCACCTGCTTCATCCGTTACCAGATCGACCCGTTCCAGCGCGAGCCTTTCAGGCGGTATGCGCAGGCATGGGGTCGGATCATTCCGCGTTGCGGTGGTGATCTCATCGGTTACTTCATCCCCCACGAAGGCACCAATGACATCGCCTGGGGCCTGATCGGCTTCGACGACCTGGCGGCCTACGAACGCTATCGTGCCGCGCTCAGGAGCGATGCCGAGGCGCGCGACAACTTCGCGCGCGCTCATGCCGAACGCTTCATCATTCGCGAAGAGCGCACCTGGCTCGAAGACGTGAACGGAACACGCAACCTGAACAGGCTGGCAACCCCATGATCGCCGTCATCTTCGAACTGCACCCTCATGCGGGCGCCGTGTCCCGTTACTTCGAGATCGCCGCGGCATTGAAGGCCGATCTCGAGTCGATCGATGGTTTCATTTCGGTGGAACGGTTCGAGAGCGTGACGCGACCGGGGTTCTATCTGTCGCTCAGCTTCTGGCGAGATGAAGCCGCCGTGCGCACCTGGCGCTGTCACGGCATGCATCGCGATGCCCAGCAGGAAGGCCGCACCGATATCCTGGCCGGCTATCGACTCCGCGTCGCTTCGGTGATTCGCGACTACGGGTTGAACGAACGCACAGAGGCGCCGGCCGATTCGCAGACCGCACTGCTTTGAACGCGATGTCACCAACGCACGAACCTCGTCTCGCGCGGGTCGCCGCCGTGGTGGCGGATCCGACGCGATCGCGCATTCTTGCGTACCTGCTGTCCGGCGAGTATGCGAGCGCCAGCGAACTGGCGAAGGCTGCCTCCGTCACCGCGGCCACAGTCAGCGGTCATCTGGGCAAGTTGCTCGATGCACGATTCGTGGTCTGCGAGCCCAGGGGGCGGCACCGCTATTTCCGACTCGCCGATGCCGAAGTGGCGCATGCATTGGAGGCGCTGGCATTGGTGGCCGAGCGCGGTGAACACGAACGCGCGTGGGCGCATCCCGAACGCCGGCGATTGCGTTATGCGCGGTGTTGCTACGGCCATCTCGCCGGGCAACTGGCAGTCACGCTCTTCGATGCGCTTTACCGTGATGCGCGGCTCGAGCCAGCAGGCGACGGTTATCGACTTTCAACCGCCGGCACGCAGTGGCTCCACGAAATCGGGATGAAACCTGGTGCACCGGTCCGTGCGCGTCGCTATGCCTATCGGTGCCTCGACTGGTCGGAGCGCCGCGATCATCTCGCCGGCCAACTCGCCGATGAACTCTACGCGCACTTCATCGGTCTCGGATGGTTGTTGCGCGCCAGTGGCCGGGCGGTGAAGGTCACGGCAAAGGGTGAACGCGAGCTGCTGCCCTGGTTGAGCGTTCGCGCACGACCGGCGGAATGACGATGCCGGTGTCGTCCAGCGGTCGATCGAGGAACGATCGAACCGGCGGTACACGCTTCATCCTCGGGCGCCCGTTCAGGCACGCAGACTTTCGGCGAACGATCGCAAGTGTCCGGTCACCGGCACCGGCCGGTCGAGCTGCAGGTAATGGCCGCCGTCGACGAACTCGTGTTCACAGCGTACCCCCTCGCGGGCTCGGAAACGGGCCACGATGCGGGCGAAGCGCGAGCGCGCGTGCGGTCGCAGCCGCGCCTCGAGAATGAACGTCGGCGCCGTCACGAGATCGGCAAACGGTCGGAAGGTGAATCCCTCGACCCCGGCGATCGACTCGTACAACATGCGAGGATATTCGAGTGGAATGACCGTGCGTTGCTGTTTCCAGGCCTGCTCCATCGCATCGGCATCGTGAAAGGACCAGCGGAAGAATGGCCGCGCGATCGCGCGCGACAGTCCCCCGTCGCGCTGAAAGGAATTAACGACCGGAGAAATCAGCCAGCACGTCGCTGCGAGCAGCGGCTTGATGATGGCTGGCCGGCTTCCGGAGTCGGCATAGACCGGGTCGATGAGGAACAGGCCGCGCACGCGCGTCGGTTCTTCACAGGCCAACGCAAAGGCGAGCATCGCGCCCATCGAGTGCGCAACCAGCAGGACGGGCGTCCGGCGAGCGGCCCATACCGCCTCGAGTGCTTCGCGCGCGTCCTGCGCGTAATCGGCCAACCCGGCATCGAGCACCCTGGCCGATGCGCCATGCCCGCGGCCTTCCCAGACGAGGCATTCGAAGTCTGCGGAAAGGTGCTGCACCTGTGGCGCCCACGACCATGCGCCACCGCCCACGCCATGGAGAAAGAGCAGAGGGATGCCGGCTCGTGGCGCGTTGCCGTCGCCAGGGACGACAGCGCCATGGACGACAGCGCCCGAGGGCA
>JBGSTN010000229.1:0-2323 GCA_041736455.1 Burkholderiaceae bacterium
CAGCCCGCCGTGTTGGGCAGTACGCGCACACCCAGCGACGAGATCAGCTCCCAGAAATCCTGGCCAGCGCGCGACGCTGCCGCTTCGCGGCGCAACGACACCGTGACGACCTCGACGCCGGCGGCCTTGACCGCACGTTGCAGCACGGCCGGTGACGGATAGCGCGCGGTGCCCAGCAACAGGCGATTCTGGATCGATGTTCCATAGAGCACCAGACTGTCCTGGCTGGCGGCCACTGGTGAATTCACTTGCTCAATCATCTTTCAACCTCCCTGGATGGGTGCAATGATCTCGAGCCGATCACCCTCGACCAGCTGGCACCGCGTGCGAGCCACCGCGGCCACGAAATCACCGTTGACCGCCGTGGCGACGAGTCGTCCGCCATAGCCCAATTCGTCCAGTACGCCCGCGAGCGACCGGGCCTGCACCTGGCAGGCATCTCCGTTAACGACAATCTGCATCGACCGACTCGTGCAGGCCCACGTGTTCACAGGCGGCATCGGCCGCCAGACGCGCCATGGCCGGGCCCAGCAGAAAGCCATGACGATAGAATCCGTTGACGGAAACGATCGCGCCCGCGCGAGAGACGCGAGGCAGATTGTCGGGATACGCGGGCCGCACATCGACGCCGATCTCTAGCACCTCGGCTTCGCCGAATGCCGGATGCAATGCATACGCCGAGCCGAGCAATTCGAGCATCGAGCGGACACTGATGCGCTTGCGATCATCACTCTCGATCATCGTCGCGCCGATCATGAAACGATGATCGCTGCGCGGCACGACATAGAGCGGAATGCGGGGATGCAGCATTCGCACGGGCCGCGAAAAGGTGACGTCCGGGCAACGCACGATCAGCATTTCGCCCTTGACGCCCCGCAACGTGTCGAGCGAATCACGCGCGGCCAGACCCCGGCAGTCGAGCACGACGTCGGCCGCGAAAGAGGCATCGCTCGCGACGGCAACGGGATCCGCATCGACGCCGCAGCGGATCGTCGCGCCGCGTGCCGCGAGACGTCCCGCCAGCGCGAGCAGGGCTTCGCGCGGATCGAGGTGGGCTTCCTGCGAAAAGTGCAGACCCGTCGTGAAACGCCCGGCGAGATCGGGTTCGAGTGCCGCGATCTGCGTCTCGTCGAGCTTGTCGAAATGCGACGTGCGCCGACCGAAATGAGTGAGTTCGATACGATCGCGAGCAGGTGCGACGACCAGGCTGCCGTGGGTCTCTACCAGACCGGTGTTCGCCTGCCACCAGTCGACCGCTTCCATGCCCAGATCGAGGACGGCCTGTTCGGCACTCTCGCGCTCGCACCAGGGTGCGAGCATGCCTCCGGCGAACCAGGAACAGGCATCGTCACCGACTCGCGCCCCGCGCTCGTACATGGTCACGTCAAAGCCGCGCGACTGCAGTTCGGTGGCGCACGTCAAGCCCGCGACGCCGGCGCCCACGACGGCCGCTCTCATCGCTCGACCGCGCAATCGACTGTGGAAGTGGCCATCGGGTGGGTTCCTGGAGTTGCTGAAAGAGGAACCGCTATCGGCACCAGCGCCGGAAGAGTTCGGCCAGGCCTCGATTCGATTCCCTACGCCGGCATTACCCGGATCAGGTTTGATGGGTTGGCGACGACGCCTCTCAGCCTGATGGCACCCCAACGAACGTGGCCGAGGTTACCAATACCGGTTCGCTTTGACAAGTGACGACCATGGCCGCCCGGCGGTGACTCCGGATCTTCGGTGCGGCGCGCGCATCGTGCGATCGATCGTGACGATGCCTGCGAATCGTTCGAGCGTTCTGCGCGCTCGATACGGGTGTCGCCCGGGTCAACCCGGTGGTACGCGTTTCCTCGCGCTTTTCGGCTTCGCGTTCGGCTTCGTCTTCAATCGTGCGGCAGGTGCCTTGGATGACCGGGACGGCGGTCTGCCGCGCTCGGCGTCCGGGGCTGCGCCGATCCGCGCCATGTTCAGCCGTTGACCGCAGACCCAGACGCGCTTCAGGCCTTGCAGAATGCCATCGGGCATGCCCGTGGGCAGATCGATCAGGCTGTGATCGTCGAAGATCTCGATGCGACCGATGTACTGCGAGTCGAGTCCGGCTTCGTTGGCGATCGCGCCGACGATATTGCCCGGCTTCACATCATGGACGTGGCCGACGTCGATGCGGAACGTTTCCTTGCCCACTTCGGTCGACGACGACCCCGCCGAGCGAACCGGAGCGCTGCGAGCAGGGCGCGGCGTCGGCGCCGGCGCTGCATCAGATGGATCGCTCGCATCGCTCGAACCCAGACTCGCGCGTTCGCGGGCGAATGCTGCACGATCACGCAGCGCCTGC
>JBGSTN010000015.1:0-1673 GCA_041736455.1 Burkholderiaceae bacterium
GACGCCCGGGTCGAGATGATCGAGGCACTCGGGGCCGAGACGCTCGTCTACATGCGCAACGCCAATGACGCAGCGATCGTCGCCCGGCTCAACGGCCGTACCCGGATCGAGCGCGGCGACTCGGTGGGTGTGCATGCCGACCACGCGAGCCTGCACGCGTTCGATACCGAAGGGCGCGCGATCTAGCGTCGATTTCTCGATCACAGGAGGTCCGAATTGGACGATGCCGACCCGTCTCGCGTTGCCGAGACCCCTTTCACGATGCTGCATCTCGGGCTCGGGTCTTTCCATCGTGCCCACCAGGCCGTCTACCAGCAGGCACTGCATGATCGTGGCGACTTCCGCTGGCAGCTCGCGGGCGGCAACATCCGCGCGGACATGGTCGACCTGATCTCGTCCCTGCAACGCCAGGGTGGCGCCTACACGCTCGAGACCATCACCCCCGCGGGTCAGCACCGCTACCAGCGCATTGAAGCCATCCGGACCGTCGTGCCGTTCGTGCCCGGACTCGCCCCCCTGATCGCCATCGGTGCCTGGCCGACCACGCGCGTCGTATCGTTTACCGTCACCGAAGCCGGCTATTACCTCGACAGTCACGAAACGCTCGACACCTCTCATCCCGATATCGCCGAGGATCTGGCCGCGGCGCGGCGTGGTGAAACGGGTGGCGCACGCGGTGCCACGATCTATGGCGCATTGGTCGGCCTGCTGCGCGAGCGCCTCTACCAGGTTTCGGGACCGGTGACACTGCTTTGCTGTGACAATCTCCGCCACAACGGCAAGCGGTCGCGACATGGCCTCGAGCAATTCATCGAAGCGCTGGGTGACGACGACCTGCTGGATTTCGTGCGCACCCAGACCAGTAGTCCCGACTGCATGGTCGACAGGATCACACCGCGTCCGGCACCCGAGGTTCGTGTCCGTGCGTCAGAGGCGACCGGCGTCGACGATCCGACGGCGGTCATGGGTGAATCGTTCATCCAGTGGGTGATCGAGGATCGATTCGTCGCCGGGCGTCCGGACTGGGCCGCGGTCGACGTGGAGCTCGTCGGTGACGTCGCGCCGTACGAGGAGGCGAAGATCAGGATATTGAACGCGAGTCACAGCTGCATCGCCTGGGCCGGCACGCTGATCGGCTACTCGTTCATCCATGAGGGCGCGCGCGATCCGGTCGTGCGTCGGATGGCGCACGACTACGTGACGAATGACGTGATCCCGTGTCTGGAGGGGTCTCCCGTGGATCTGCCGACCTATCGCGACGTGGTGCTCGAGCGTTTCGAGAATCCGGCCATTCGCGACACCAACCAGCGCGTGGCGATGGACGGGTTTGCGAAGATCCCCGGCTTCATCGCGCCCACCGTGCGAGAACGGATCGCGGCCGATGCACCGATCGACTCGGTGGCGACACTGCCCGCGCTGTTTCTGGCCTTCCTGCAGCGCTGGCATCGCGATGAGTTGCCTTACGACTACCAGGACCAGGCAATGGACCCCGCTGTTGCGCACGCGATCTGCAGTGCGGCCGACCCGTTGATCGCCTTCGTCGCTGACACGACGCTGTGGGGCGAACTGGCCGGGGATCCACGTCTCGTATCGGCGTTGCGCGCCGCCCAGACGCGCGTCGAGCAGTTCGTATCGGAGCATCGGCAATGAACGGCAGGCTTTCCGGGCGACAC
>JBGSTN010000240.1:0-3316 GCA_041736455.1 Burkholderiaceae bacterium
GATTCATCGCGCCGGCGGGCGTGTCGAGCTATGCAGTCCAGGTGCAGGGCGCCTGGCGCGCGCCGGCGGCGGGATGGCTTGCCCCGTCGCTGTACGACATCGGCGGTCCGTTCAGTGGCGCCATTCCACCGAGCCTGCCACCGAGTGAAGTGACGTGCCGATCGACCCGCACGACCACGGTCACCTACGAAGACAGTGGCCCGGTACGACGGCTGCTGTTCGTACGGCAAGGCGTACTCGTCGTCGGCACGGAGGCCGACTTCGGTAACGACAGCAATGCTTCGGCAGGCGTTTGCAGGATGCCTTCGATGGCGTCCGAACCGGGTCCGTTCCTGGTCACACGATCGACCGACGCAGACGGCACGACCCGGTATGCGTATAACGTGAACTTCGGGCCCGGCGGCATCGTCGGCAGCGTCGTGATCGATCCGGACGGAAACTTCCGGTCATGCCGACAGGCCCTCAGTGGACGCGGCGAGCCGTTCGTATCGGTCTGCGGCGAGGGCTGGGAAAACCTGCCGGGCATCAGCCCGCAGATTCCGGCGCAGCGGTTCTCTGCGACGCGCGCTGTCGCGCCCCAGAGCAGTCCGGATGGTGCCGGCATGAAAGGATCGAACCCGCGGATGTCGGGCAATGGGCAGGTGGTGGTCTGGACGGGCACGGGTCCCGACACGGCGAGTGGCGATGATGCGGGTATGACACGAGTGCGTGTCGCCGATCTCGCGACGAACGATGTGCTCACGATGCAGGCGACCGACGTCAGCTACATGGCCGAAGTGTCCGAGGACGGCAGCACGGTCGCCTACATCGGGTGGTCGTTTGTCGACGGCACCGATTCGTCGGTCGAAGCCCTGCACGTGTTCGAACGGGTCACCGGGCGGGATACGGTCGTCGCCACGCCGGTCTACCCGAGCAGACCGACGCTCTCGAGCGATGGTCGCTTTGTCGGCTACAGCCTGCCTGTGTCAGGCAACAACGGCGCGTCCGACGACGTCCATGCTGCGATGTTCGATCGGCAGCGGTCGAGCCAGCACCTGCTGGAGGCGACTTACGACGCGCCCGTCATCGCAGGGGCCGGCTCGGCAGTCCTTTTCTTTTCCGACGATGCCGAGAAGATTCGACAGTATGGTTCGGGAGGGCTCTATGCCTACGACCCGGCCAATGGTGAGTTCTCGTTGCTCGTTGCCGATGTTCAAGGGCGTGTGCTCGCCGCGTCCGCCGACGGTCGAACGGTGGCGTACGTGGCGGCCAGTCCGTTGGGCTATGCAGGGGTTACGCTGCGAGACCTGCGTGACGGATCGGAACGGATCATCGATATCACCAATTCGCCGATGTATCCCGTATCGTCCGCCATGTTCGTCGACGACGATCGGCGCTTCGTCTTCAGCACCGAGGAGTTTCAGAACTCGAACAGCGGCCCGCAGACGCTCGGTCTGATCTTCGACTACACGATCGCGACCGATTCATGGCAGGCCTACTGGGACGGGACCCGTCGGGCGCCGCACATCGGCATTGCCCGGCAGACCGGTTCGGTGGTGTTCTCGAATCGTTCGGACGGAAGGCTGGTGATCGCGTCGTTCTGACTTACCGCGCGCAACCCTGGCGGATCTTCAAGGGAGGTCCCGCCATGCGTCATTGCGTTCCATCGAAGCGCCACGAACCGGCATCGTGAACGGCCCAGTTGCCACGGCCCGTCAGTTCGAGCACCCGCGAATGAAAAGGCAACAGCGCCGGATGATGGCTGACGCTGACCGGGGTCATTGCGTCGCCGACCATCGCGCGATACAACATCTGTTCGTTGTCGGCGTCGAGCGCACTGGACGCTTCGTCGAGCATCAGATAGCGCGGGCGGATCAACAAAGCGCGCGCGAAAGCCAGCCGTTGCTGCTCGCCGACCGACAGCACCTTGCTCCAGTCGCGGACCGTATCGAGACCGCCGGATCGCCGGCTCAGCTCGGCCAGGTTCACCCGGTCGAGCAGCTGCAACAACGCATCATCCGACACCTGGCGCTCGTCATCCGGATAAAGCAGCTGACTTCTCAGGCTGCCGGTCGTCATGTAAGGCAGCTGAGGCAGAAAAAGGATGTCGTCGCCAGACGGTCTCATCACGCGTCCGCTCCCGGCGCGGCACAGGCCCGCGATCGCGCGTAGCAGTGAACTCTTGCCGCCGCCGCTCGCGCCGACGATCATCAGGCCGTCGCCGGGGTCGATCGCGATCGACAGATCACTGATCAGCGTGCGCATCCGATCGGGCGTGAGGACCGTAAGACGGTGGAGTGACAGTCGCGCGTCGGTCTGCAGTTCGATGGTCTGATCGTCGCGTGATTCGCGCGTGCTGTTGCGCGCGCTCGTGGTTGCGGGCACTGTCGCATTCGTGCTGTCGGCATTGGTACTTGTCGTGATCGCGCGCTGGGGCTGCACGGCCAAAGTCGCCGCAAACGCATGCAATCGGTCGATGCCTGCGGCAAAGCGGCTCAGGCTCTCGAAGTGCTCGACGATGATCGTCAGAGCGGCCAGGATGGCAGCGAACGCGCCCGCCGCCTGAATGGCCCGTCCGACCTCGAGGTTGCCCGCCAGCACTTCGTTGGCGATGATCGCGCTCGGCAGAACCAGCGTGAGAAAGCTGAACCCGTACTGAAACAGGTTGAGGCCGAACTGCCACTTGATCAGTTGCACGGCAAACCCCGTCCTTCAGGGCTGTCTCTTCATCACATTTTGGTCATGAGATTAGCCAGTCGAAAGCCGTCGATGCGACCCTGTAGACGCAACCAGCCGTGCCACAGGGTGTCCCAGCCAGGCCGGCCGGTGCGCTTGGTGTCGGTAAAGCCGCCCAGCCTGGCGATGGCCAGGCATGCCCAGCCAGCGCTCGGCGGTGTCTGCGGAGGCAGCGTGCGTTGATCGATCTGCCACAACACCTGCCATTGCTCGGTGCTCAGCGCCGTGTCGCACTGCATGGCTTGCCCAGGGCCGGATTCGGTGGCATGCATGCCCAACTGCTCGCGCAGTTGCAGCAGCCGCAGCGCGACGAAGGCCGTGATCACCAACATCCGCTCCAGATTGGTTGCACTTTGCAATCGCGAGCGCTCCACGCCGACGCCACTTTTCCAGGCCTTGTGGAACTTTTCGATGCGCCAGCGCAGTTCGTAGTACCGCACGATTCGGCGCACCCGCGCGACGGTGTCGACCGGCTCGCTGCTCAGCAGTATCCATTGCACCGGTTGCCCACCCGAGGGCTCGGTTTCGCACACCCGCACCACGTTGACCGTCAACGCGCTCGAGCGCTTGCCATGATTAGCCGGTGCCGCCAAGCTGACCG
>JBGSTN010000251.1:0-2199 GCA_041736455.1 Burkholderiaceae bacterium
GGCCGGCCGGCGAACTGACCGGCGCGCAACTGCGCCTGATGGAACTGGCTCGTGCGCTGGCCGGCCAGCCGCGGCTGCTGTTGCTCGACGAAACGCTTGCCGGACTCGGTCAGGCCGAATCCGAGGCGCTGATCGACGTGCTGCGCCGCCTCGCTGCGGTCGGGATCACGATCGTCATCATCGAGCACACGATGAAGGCGATGGTCCAGTTGGTCGATCACTTCGTGGTGCTCGACCAGGGCAAGGTACTGGCCGAAGGTCCGCCCGAGGCGATCATCCGCGACCCGGCCGTCGTCCAGGCTTATCTAGGCAGCAAGTGGAGTACCGCCTGATGCTCGAAATCGATGACCTGACGGTCGGCTACAGCGCACTGCCGGTGCTGCACCAGGTGTCGCTGCGCGTGGACGATGGGCAACTCGTCGCGGTGATCGGTCCGAACGGCGCCGGCAAGTCCACGCTGTTCAGGTCGATCTCCGGCATGCTCGCGCTGCGCAGCGGCACGATCCGCTTCGATGGCGTGGACATCAGTGCGGTGCCCGCGGCCCAGCGGCCGCACCTGGGCATCGCCCATGTCCCCGAAGGTCGCCAGGTGTTCCCGTCGCTGACGGTGATGGAGAACCTCGAGCTCGGTGCCTCCACCGATGCCGGCCGTCGCGAGTGGAAGACGAATCGCGAACGCATCCTGAACTGGCTGCCCAGGCTCGCGGAGCGGGCGGGCCAGCTGGCCGGGACACTCTCGGGCGGCGAACAGCAGATGCTCGCGGTGGGTCGGGGCCTGGCATCGGCGCCGCGACTGCTGATGCTCGACGAGCCATCGATGGGCCTGTCGCCGGTGATGGCCGACTTCATCTTCGAACGACTGGCCGAGATTCGAACCGAGACCCGATTGACCGTGCTGCTCGTCGAGCAGCGCGTCGCCGAAGCGCTCGAATCGGCGGACTACGCGTATGTGCTGGAAGCAGGCCGCGTCGTGCTCGAAGGCACGCACGGCGACTTGAAGGCGAACGACAGGATCCGACAGGCCTATCTGGGCATGTAGCAAGCCGGCTCAGCAACGCCGCACCCGCGGCAACCACGACAGGGAGACAGGCATGACTGACACTCGCAGAAGCGTTCTGAAATCGATGGTGATCACCTTGGCCGCAATCGGCGCGGCAGTACCGATGTCGGAAGTCATCGCGGCGGACAACGTCAAGGTCGGATTGCTCGTGCCGCTATCGGGCCTCTATGCCCGGCCCGGCCAGGTGATGAAGATGGGCGCCGAGATGGCGATCGACGACATCAATGCCGCGGGCGGGATCAAGGCACTGGGCGGAGCCAGACTCGAACTGGTGCTGCTGGACAGCGGCGACAGTGTCGAGAAGGCCAAGAGTGCCGCGCAGCGGATGGTTTCTCAGGAATCCGACCTGATCGCGGCCAGTGGCGCCTACCTCAGTTCGTTCACGTTGGCGGCCACCGAGGTCACCGAGCGTGCCCAACTGCCGATGCTCACGCTGTCGTATTCCGACAAGATCACAGAGCGCGGCTTCAAGTACGTGTTCCAGACCTCGGCCACTTCCGGCGCCCAGGCGAAGATGTCGCTGCCGGTCGTGATGAACCTGGCGAAGTCCGCCGGCAGCACGCCCAAGACCGTCGCGATCATCACCGACAACACCGCCGCCTCGGTGGCGTCGGTCAAGCCGATGCGCGAGTACCTGCTGAAGGAACTGGGGCTCCAGCTGGTCGTCGACGAAACCTTCACGCCGCCGCTCGCCGACGCGACCCCGCTGATCCAGAAGGTTCGCGCCGCCCGGCCCGACCTGCTGTTCTCGCTGCCGACGGCCGTGTCGGACGCGAAGCTGCTGCTCGAGAAGCTCAACGAATTCGGCCTCGGGCAGGGGCGCCTGCCCACGATCGGATTCGGCATCGTGATGGCCGAGCCCGACATGCTGAAGACCGTGGATGCAAAGCAGCTCGAGGGCCTGATGCTCGCGGTGGGAAGCTGGGGATCGAAGGGGCACGAGAAGCTGATCGATGAACTGAAGAAGCGCTATGGCGAACCCTGGATGACCCAGAATGCGATCTCGACCTATGCCGACATGTGGGTGATCAAGGATGCCCTCGAAGCGGCCGGCAAGGCGGACCGCGAGGCCGTCGCACAGGCGCTGCGCACGATGGACGGCGGACCGTCGACCTACTACCCGGGCGGACGCATCAAGT
>JBGSTN010000021.1:0-1590 GCA_041736455.1 Burkholderiaceae bacterium
AATGTGGCTATTTGCTGTAGCCGAGCCCCCTGTGGGCGGGACGTTGACCGCCGCAGTCACAGTCATCATTGTCGTCGTTGTCGTGGTCGGAGTTCCGGAGCGCTTCACGACATCGGCATGGGTTCGCATTCCTGCCGCGACGAGCGGTACGACGGGCATCCCGGTGCGGCTGGTGCGCTCCGTCGCCAGCATTGCGGCCGAGCAGGCATTCATCGACGACCTCCTGGGGGTGTGGAACTACACCTTCCGCGATACGCGCATGGCGCGTCTGCGCGCCGACTACGTCAAGCCGCAGAACGATCGCGATCCGCCCTTCGGCGTTTACCGCGACGGCGGTCGCCGGCTGGTGCTCTCGTCGAACCACCTGAGCGCGCACACGCTCGATTGGTACTATGCCGCGTTGAGCGGTATGCGTCCGGATCTCCTCTTCACACATCCGAGCTCCGGCGAAGCGCTCGCCCGATTCCTTCAGCAGCGCGGCCTGTCGCTCGAGATTCCGGTGGTGCTGACGTCCTCGGAGATGCTCCACCCTGCGGGCCGACTGCTGATGGAAAGCGCGTTCAACGCCACCGTAATCGACTACTACGGTATGGCCGAGCGCGTCGTGTTCGCCGCGGGTCTCGCCGCCGGGGCGTACTTCTTCAACCCGGCCTACGGACGCGTCGAGCTGCTCCCGATCGCCGATGGCGAGGCTCCCGCTGGACACCGAGCGTTCGAGATCGTTGGCACTGGCTACTGGAACGAGGCGATGCCCCTGGCGCGCTATCGCTCGGGCGACCGTGCGATCGTTCCGGAGAGTTACACCGCACAGGATCTGGAAGACGTCTGCCTTGGGCTCAAACCCGTGGTCTCGATCGAGGGCCGCGACAAGGAGCACCTCATCTCGCCACGCGGCGAAACGATCGTCGGTCTCACGCACGCGGCGGCCGGAATCAAGGGCCTCGTGCGCATGCAGGTCCTACAGGATGCGGCCGACCGCGCGACCATTCGGGTGGTGGTCGACCCGCGCGTCGGCCGCGTCGACGAAGCGCAGTTGTTGCGCAATGCATACGAATGGGTACCGGCGGACATGCAACTTGTGGTCGAAGTCGTGGACGAAATGGAACGGCTTCCGTCGGGAAAGACGCCGTTCGTGATCCGCCGCTTCGATCGGTAATGCCGTCGCGGCGGGAACCGCCTCCAGGAGCCTTGCCCCACTTTGTACTGCGCAGACCTGGCCGAGACCTGGCCCCGTGTCCCTGTGTAAAATTCACGCTTCCTTGCAAAGGAGGCGGTGATGAGGCGCACGATTGCTGGATCCCTGTTGGTAATGGCCGTACTGGCGGGTAGCGCGATGGCACAGGGTACGGACCCGAACAAGGTGAAGGACCAACTTACCGGTGACGCGAAGGGCAGTGCGGCAGACAATCCGCAATGCAGACTGTTCACGACTGCCGAGATCGCTGCGTACCTAGTTCTACTTTGTCAGATTACCTCACCGAATGATGCTGGCGGGGTAAGCCCGTGTTTATGATAGTGCCGTTTCGCCGCTTCAAAGCGTCGCCGGTGGCGCTGAGCGATGGAGGCGACCAGGTCCTGGTCGGAGCCGAT